>NZ_JBHRXJ010000010.1:0-174460 GCF_042648425.1 Paracoccus mangrovi
AATCAGCTGGCCATAATGTTCGCAGGGCGTTTCGACGCCTGACCGTATCTGAAAACCGCATGGGCCCGGTCAGATACACAGAGTTTCGGATACTCCCTTTGCAAGCGTTCCCCGCGAGCATCAGATCCATTCATGACCCCCGCGACCTCATCGGCGCGGGGCCGCCGCCATCGGGGTCATCAACCGATCACGCCATCAATCGCAAGACTTTCACGCACATACCGCGCGCGACCGTCACACGACAGCCCCCTCGCCACCAACCGCCCCGTCGGCCCCTTATGTCCGCAGGGCCTCGAATTCCGCGTTGCGGGCATTCGCGGCCATCCTGCGATAGCCGGCGGTGCCGTAATAAAAGCCATTGCTGAAGGCCACTTCACCGCACAGATCGGAAAGCCGGGCCTCGGCCTCGGCCACGGACAGCGTTTTGTCGAGGCCCGCGCGAAACAGCCCGGCCACCGCGACCATATCCACCGCCTGCGGCATCAGGCGCAGATGCGTCACCCCGCAGTCGGTCAGCGCCTCGGCCTCGGGCAACAGATCGACATAGCTTTCCGATTGCGTCTGGATCCCGTTCACCCGCAGGATCGGGCTGTCATCACGGGTCCGCAGCGCCATCCCGTCGGGATCTTCTTCACAGACGAACTGGCAATTATCCTTGGTCCGGTTATGCGCCCGGGCGTGATAACAGCGCGCCGAAACGGCCAGCGATGCGCGCCCAAAGACCTGAACCTCGACCGCCAGCCCCAGCGCGCGGGCCGCCTCGGACGCGATGGCGATCGCTCCGGCGGGCAATTCGGTCGGCAGACAGATGTGGGTCGCGCCCTGACTGGCCAGCCAGGCGATCGTCGCCTCGTTATAGGCATTCATGAAGGGGCCGATTCGATGGGGCCGCCCGCCCCGCGCGTAAAGCCCGGCGGCGTTGTTGATCTCGATCTCGGGGCTGTCCATGGCGGCCAGATCCTCGGTCGCCTTGCGTTCGCGTTTCAGCATGACCTCGGCCAGGGTCGAAATGATCACCTGTTTGCCGCCGCGCTGCAAACGCTCGATGATCCCGGTCAGGTCCGGCTCGTGAAAGGGCGCGCGTTTGGAACAGATCACCTCGCCCAGATAGACGTCGTCGATGGGGGCCTCATCGGCGATGCGGGCATAGAAATCGCGCCGCATCTCGGCGGACCAGTGATAGGCAATCGGACCCAGTGTCAGTTTCGCCGTCATTTTCATCACCGCCATTTCTTGGTTTCGAATGCGCCCTGGGTCTGTTTCTGCCCCTCGGTCAGGGCGACCAGATCGGCGATATTGGCCGTACGGCCGGCGCGGATATCGTCGACCGCCTGCCGAAAGGCCGAGACCACGTTGCGCACATAGGATTTCGAACGCTGCCGGCCCTCGATCTTGAAGGCGTGAACGCCGGCCTCGATCAGTTCGGGCAAAAGCCGCGACAGATTCAGGCTGATCGGTTCCTCAAAGGCGTAATAGCCGTCGGGCCGGTGCGGCGCGGTATAGCGGCCCTTGCAGATGGTCGGATAGCCCGCCATCTCGCCCGGCTCAAAGCGGTCGATGGTAAAGCCCGCAAGCCGCGACGACATCGCGCCATCCGCTTCCTTTCGGTATTCGACATCGGATGCGGGCGAACAGACGCCGTCCATATTGGTCGATTGCCCGGTCAGGTAATTGGTCAGGCTGCACCGCCCCTCGACCATCAGCCCGTGATTGCCAAAGATGAAGGTCTCGATCTCGCAGGGGATTTCGCGGCGGATCTGGCGGATTTCAGGGATGGTGAGGATGCGCGGCAAGACCACGCGCCGGACCCCGAAATTTTCGCAGTAATAGCGGATCGCCTCGGGGCTTGAGGCGGCGGCCTGTACCGACAGATGCAGCCGCATCCCGGGATGGGTGCGCGCGATGTAATCGGCCACCCCCATATCGGCGACGATAAAGGCATCGACCCCGATCCTTGCGCCGATATCGGCCGCCTGTCGCCACAGATCCAGCTTGCCCGCCGGCGGATAGGTGTTAAGCGCCAAAAGCACCTTGGCCGAACGGGCATGGGCATAGGCCACGGCCTCGGCCATCTCGTCGGGGGTGAAGTTCAGCCCCGGAAAATTGCGTGCATTCGTCGCATCCTGAAATCCGCAATAGACCGCGTCGGCCCCCGCATCGACGGCGGTTCGCAGGGCGGCCGGGGTTCCGGCGGGACAGATCAGTTCGGCAAGGCTCATGGGGCGCGTTCCTATGCGGCGGGAATGGTGGCGTAGCGGCGGCGCAGATGGGCAAGCAGCGCCCGTCCCGGCCGGCCGAACATCCCGGCCGCCTCTTCGGCGACCGAACCGTCCATATCGTCCAGGGCATTGCGCAGGCGCACCACCGCCTCGGTATCGCCGGTCACCTCAAGATCGCGGGAAAAGAAGGCCGCATCGCCATCCTCTTCGGCGTCCAGCAGCTCTAGCAGCAGCAAAAACCGCCCCCGGATCGTGGCCCCCGCGACCGGCAGCGCATCGCGCGGCACCGCCCGCAGGACCAGCGCCTGCGGATCGGGCCGCAGATGCAGGGCAAAGGGCAATTCGATGGGATCGATGACGAAATCCGTCGCCTGATGCGCGCCAAGACGCGAAAACAGCGAGGGATGCCTTGCCGCAACACGGCGGACGATGCGCGACAGGATCGGCTGAACCACGGCACAGGCAAGGCGGCTGACGGGGCGGCTGACGGGACCACCGCTTCGGACACCGGGTGCCGGGGCGGGGTTGGGGCTGGACGTCATCACGGATCCTTTCCGACCGCCGGAAAGCCTGTGCGGCCGCGACCGCATGGCTTTCCGCATGGGTGATCTGAATTTCGGCGACCGGCCTATCAGCCGCGCACCATCCCGTAAACATTGCCCCCATGCGACATTTTCGCCCGCGCGCCGGCTTTCCGCGCGCCTGTCGCACCCGGATGGAAAGGCGGGCGCCGGGTCTTGGGCAGCATGGCGGTTCCCCGCCCATGGCGCGGGAAAACCGCATTCCCACCCTTGACCTTACAACGGTGGCAAGCCCCATCTTGATGTCCACCAGGCTGCACAAGGAGGCTTTTCTTGAAACTGCATATCGACAACATGACCTGCGGCGGCTGCGTGCGCGCGGTCACCAGGACGATCACCCAGCTTGACGACAAGGCCGCGATCGAGGCCGATCCCGAAAGCCGGACCGTGATCCTTGAGACCACCGCGACCGGCGCCGATGTGATCCGCGCGCTGGAAGGTGCGGGCTTTGACGCCCGCCCCGCCTGAGGAATGCGGCACATGAACAAGCTGACACCGATTTTCATCGCCGGCGCACTGGCGGTTTCGGCAGGGCTCGCCATCGCGCAAAGCCAGATGGCCGGTGACGCGCCCGCCGCGCAAACCCAGAGTACGGGCCACGATATGGGTCACGGCGCAGCCCATGATATGGGTCAGATGGCGATGGCCGACGCGCCCTCGACCCGGGCCTATGTTCAGGCGATGGACAAGATGCACGGGGACATGGCGGTCGAATATACGGGTGATGCCGATATCGACTTCATGCGCGGCATGATCCCCCATCACCAGGGGGCCATCGACATGGCAAAGGTGGTGCTGGAATACGGCAAGGACCCGCAGGTGCGCCAGCTGGCCCAAGAGGTGATCGCCGCGCAGGAACGCGAAATCGCCATGATGCAGGACTGGCTCAAGGCGCATGGCAACTAAGCCCTGATCATCCGCCACGACCTTCGGGGCCGGTATGCCAATGCCGGCCCCGCGCATGTCCGGGCGTTGAATATCCGCGCCGGCGACCCCAGATTCCCATCATCGGAAGGTTTCTGCCCGCCGGGTGAAAATAGGTCTTGACCTTCCCACCGCTGGAATCCCCATATCCCTTGCCTGACCTTGAACCGAAAGGAAAGGAGGCGGCCATGAACGCACCCACCCGCAACAGCAACGGCAATTCCGTCACCCTGACCCTGCCCATCGAGGGCATGACCTGCGCATCCTGCGTGGGCCGGGTGGAACGCGCCCTGAAAGAGGTGCCGGGGGTTTCAGACGCGGTGGTCAATCTTGCGACCGAACGCGCGGCGATCACCGGAAAGGCGGCGCTTGACCGCCCGCGGCTGGTCGCCGCAATCGAGAATGCAGGCTATGGCGTGCCCGCCCCGTCCGGTGCGGTCGAGCTTTCGGTGCGGGGCATGACCTGCGCATCCTGCGTGGGCCGGGTGGAGCGCGCGCTTCGCGCCGTGCCGGGCGTCAGCGACGCGGCGGTCAACCTTGCGACCGAGCGGGCGACGGTTCAGGGCTCGGCCGACACGGCCAGCCTGATCGCCGCCATTGCCGATGCCGGCTATGAGGCCGCGCCGGTCGGGCAAGGCCAAGCCGAACGCCAGAGCACCGATCAGCGCAAGGATGCCGAGGAACGCGCGCTCCGGCGCGACTTCATTCTGGCGCTGGTGCTGACGCTGCCGGTCTTTCTGCTGGAAATGGGCACGCATCTGATCCCCGGCATGCATGCCCTGATCGACCGCAGCATCGGCATGCAGAACAGCTGGTATCTGCAATTCGCGCTGACCACGCTGGTGCTGTTCGTGCCCGGCATCCGCTTTTACGAAAAGGGCTTGCCGGCGTTGTGGCGCCGGGCGCCGGACATGAATTCGCTGGTCGCCGTCGGCTCGCTTGCGGCTTACGGCTATTCGCTGGTGGCGACCTTTGCGCCCGCCCTGCTGCCGCCCGGCACGATCAATGTCTATTACGAGGCGGCGGCGGTCATTGTCACGCTGATCCTGCTGGGCCGGCTGCTTGAGGCCCGCGCCAAGGGCCGCACCTCCGAGGCGATCAGGCGGCTGGTCCGTCTTCAGGCGAAAACCGCGCGGGTGCGCCGCGACGGGGGATCCGTCGATGTGCCGGTCGAAACCGTCACCACCGGCGATATCGTCGAGGTCCGCCCGGGCGAGCGCATCCCCGTCGATGGCCAGCTGACCGAGGGCGAAAGCTATGTCGACGAGGCGATGATCACCGGCGAGCCGGTCCCGGTGGCCAAAACCCCCGGCAGCCCGGTTACCGGCGGCACCGTGAACCAGAAAGGCGCCTTTGCCTTTCGCGCCACCGCCGTCGGCGGCGATACCGTGCTTTCGCAAATCATCCGCATGGTCGAAGAGGCACAGGGATCGAAACTGCCGATTCAGGCGCTGGTCGACCGGGTGACCATGTGGTTCGTCCCCGCCGTCATGGTGGTCGCCGCACTGACGTTTCTGGTCTGGCTGGTCCTTGGTCCCTCGCCCGCGCTCAGCTTTGCGCTGGTCAATGCGGTGGCAGTGCTGATCATCGCCTGCCCCTGCGCGATGGGTCTGGCGACGCCCACCTCAATCATGGTGGGCACCGGGCGCGGCGCGGAACTGGGCGTGCTGTTTCGCAAGGGCGAGGCCCTGCAACTGCTGAAAGACGCGCGTGTCGTCGCGCTGGACAAGACCGGCACCCTGACCGAGGGGCGGCCCGCGCTGACCGATCTCGAACTTGCGCCGGGCTTTGAGCGCGGCGCGGTGCTGGCGCGGGTCGCGGCGGTCGAGGACAAGTCCGAACACCCCATCGCCCGCGCCATCGTCGATGCGGCGGCGGCCGAGCAGCTTACCCTGCCCGCCATTTCCGAATTCACCTCTGTCACCGGCTTTGGCGTTCGGGCCATGGTCGTGGGCCAGCGGGTCGAGATCGGGGCGGATCGCTATATGAGCCAGCTGGGGCTGGATGTGGCGCCCTTTGCCGCCACCGCCGAGCGCCTCGCGGCCGAGGGAAAATCGCCGCTTTACGCCGCCATCGACGGCCGGCTGGCCGCGATCATCGCGGTGGCCGACCCGATCAAGCCCGCGACGCCCGCCGCGATCCGGGCGCTGCACGATCTTGGCCTGAAGGTGGTGATGATCACCGGCGACAATGTCCGAACCGCAGGCGCCATCGCCACCCGGCTTGGCATCGACGATGTCGTGGCCGAGGTCCTGCCCGATGGCAAGGTCGAGGCGATCCGCCGGCTCAGGTCCGAATATGGCAAGCTGGCCTTTGTCGGCGACGGCATCAACGACGCGCCCGCGCTGGCCGAGGCGGATGTGGGGCTGGCCATCGGCACCGGCACCGATATCGCCATCGAGACGGCGGATGTGGTGTTGATGTCGGGCAGCCTGCAAGGCGTGCCCAATGCCATCGCGCTGTCCAAGGCGACGATCGGCAATATCCGGCAGAACCTGTTCTGGGCCTTTGCCTATAACGTCGCGCTGATCCCGGTGGCGGCGGGGGTGCTTTATCCGGCCTTCGGGATACTGCTGTCGCCGGTCTTTGCGGCGGGGGCGATGGCGCTGTCCTCGGTCTTTGTGCTGGGGAACGCGCTGCGCCTGCGCCGTTTTCAACCGGCCACCTGATCCTCTGCGCGGCCCCGTCACGGGGCCGGCCCACCACAAGGAGATCACGTCATGAATATCGGTCAGGCCGCGAAATCCTCGGGGGTTTCGGCCAAGATGATCCGCTATTACGAACAGACCGGGCTGATCCCGCCCGCCGACCGCAAGGCCTCGGGCTATCGCGATTATTCGGACCGGGATGTGCATATGCTGCGCTTTATCCGCCGGGCGCGCGATCTGGGCTTTTCGGTGGCCGAGATCGCGGCGCTGCTGGAATTGTGGCGCGACAAATCCCGCCAGAGCAGCGAGGTCAGGCGCATCGCCAGCGACCATATCGCCACCCTTGAGGACAAGATCCGCGACATGCAGGATATGGCGGCGACGCTCAGGGATCTGGTGCAATCCTGCCGGGGCGATCATCGCGCCGAATGCCCGATCCTCGAACGGCTGGAAACCGACCCGCCGGACGAGGATCTGACCATCCGCCCCCGCAGCGGCGCGGTTTAGGCCGCGCGGCCGGGGTTCAGGTCAAAAGCTCGCCGGCCAGCGAATTCGGCGCGCTATGGGTGATGCGCACCCGCACCAGATCGCCGACGCGAGCCTCGGGCGCCTCGACAAAGACCGCGTGCAGATAGTCGGATTTGCCGACCATCTGCCCCGGCAGCCTGCCCGGCTTTTCAAAGAGCACGCCCAGCTCGCGGCCGACCATGCCCTCTTGCGCGGCCTTTTGCTGACTGGTCAGCAGGGCCTGCAATTCCTGCAAACGGGCATCGGCCACCGCATCATCGACCAGCGGGCGGTCATAGGCGGGCGTGCCCGGACGCGGCGAATATTTAAAGCTGAAGGCGGTGCCAAAGCCCACGCGCGCCACCAGATCCAGCGTGTCGCGATGATCCTGATCGGTCTCGCCGGGGAAACCCACGATGAAATCGCTGGTCAGCATGATATCGGGCCGCGCCTCGCGGATGCGGTCGATCAGGCGCAGATATTCCGCCACCGTATGCTTGCGGTTCATCGCTTTCAGGATGCGGTCGCTGCCCGATTGCACCGGCAGATGCAGATAGGGCATCAGCTTCGGCTCATCGCGATGGGCGGCGATCAGGTCGTCGGCCATATCGTTGGGATGACTGGTCGTATAGCGGATGCGGTCCAGCCCGTCGATTTCGGCCAGCGCGCGGATCAGCCGGCCAAAGCCCCATTCGCCGCCATCCGGCCCCTCGCCATGCCAGCCATTGACGTTCTGGCCCAAAAGCGTGATCTCGCGCACCCCGCGCGCGATCAGATCGCGCGCCTCGGTCAGAATGCGCGACACCGGGCGCGAGACCTCGGCCCCACGGGTATAGGGCACGACGCAAAAGGCGCAGAACTTGTCGCAGCCTTCCTGCACGGTCAGGAACGCGGCCGGCGCGCGGCGGGTGGCGGCGGGCCGGGGCAGATGCTCGAACTTGTCCTCGGCGGGAAACTCGGTATCGACGCCGCCGCCGGCACGGACCATGGCGGGCAGCCGGTGATAGGCCTGCGGCCCCACGACCAGATCGACGATCGGCATCCGGCGCTGGATTTCCTCGCCCTCGGCCTGGGCCACGCAGCCGGCGACCCCGATTTTCAGGTCCGGCCGTTCGGATTTCAGCGGCTTCAGCCGGCCAAGGTCGGAATAAAGCTTTTCAGCCGCCTTTTCGCGGATATGACAGGTGTTGAGCAACACCATATCCGCCTCGGCCTGATTGTCGGTCAGGCTATAGCCTTCGGCGCCCATGGCCTCGGCCATGCGCTGGCTGTCATAGACATTCATCTGACAGCCATAGGTCTTGATGAAAAGCTTTTTCGGCGCCGTCGCTGAGTTGGTCATGGTCATGTCTCGGGATTGGTCCGCGCCCTATAGCGCATGGGCGCGCGAAAGCAAAGCGCAGGGCATTCAGGCGGCGAAATTGCCGCGCCAGACCACGTTGTCGGCAAAGAACGCGCCAAGCCGATCATGCTGCTTGCGACCCGGGCCAAGGATGAAATCGAGGGCATTGCCGCCCATCATCGCGTCGAACCGCGCCGGATCGGGATAAAGCGCGCGGGCGAATTCCTCCATACCGCGCAGATAGGCGTTAAAGCCCGGCTCGCGCGCGATCATCGTCCAGTCCGAACCGTAAAGAATGCGCCGCGCGAACAAGGCTGGATCGCCGCTAAGCGCGGCCAGCTCACGCAGGCGGGTGATCGCGGCGGGGCGCTCGGCGGTCGCCAGCGTGACCTCGGTCCAATAGCCGGTGTCGAACCAGACCTGCCGGCCCGCGCCCATCATCTGGGCGATCACCGCCAGCCAGTCGCGCTCGGGCCGGATCCCGCAGACGGTCGGGACCGATCCGATGTCATGGGCGGCGCCGAAATGCCCGGCATGGGACAGGTTCAACCGCAGCGCCGGATAGCGTTCCAGCACCCGGCGCCAATAGACCGGCGAGGCATAGGCCCCGGCCCCCCTTGCCGCCGCCATGCTGTCATTGGCATGGGCCTGAATGGGAACCTCTTCGGCGGCGCACCAGGCGTAAAGCTGATCCAGCGCGCGGTCGATCTGCGCGCCGGTGACGCCCGTCGGATAGCGCGAATGCCCAAAGCCGATGCCGTCATTGCAGGTCGCGCGAAACCCCATCGGCGGGTAAAGCTTGACCCCGGCAAAGCCTTGCCGGGCGATCGCCCCTTGCACGCGCCGCAGGGTCTGCGGCCCTTCGACCACCGCCCGCAGCGGGCAAAACGGCGCGAAATTCAGGATCAGCGTGTCCTTGCGTTCCCGGGCGATGGCCGACATCACCGCGATCTGCGCATCTTGCGGCGACAGCCAGCCGGCATCCTCGGCGCGCGAATCCAGCCAATATTCCAGATCGACCAGCGAGGCGACAAAGATCTGGATGCGCTTGCCGCCATCACCGCCGTAAAGGCGGATCACCTCGGCCAGCAGGTCGCGACACCCGCGCGTCAAGAGCCCTGCCCATTGGATCGTCGAAATCAGCGACGATGGCGACAGCACGGCGCGCCTGCGCGCCGCGGACGGCGCGGCCATCGCCGATGCCGCCGGTCCCTCATAGATCAGCGCGGCCAGCGCGGCGCCGTCGATCCCGGCCTCTGGGGGGGCCGTGCGGCGCATCGCCCGGGCCCCGAGATCGGGCAGCGGCTCGCCGCTGGCCTCGGCCTGGATCATCGCCAGCAGCAAGGCGTCGTCATCGGACATGTCGGGCGATGCCATCCGCGCCGTGGTCCGGGCGCCGCCGGCACCGCGAAACGCGTCTATGCCCATCGCGACGCTGCGTTGGTCATCGGCGCGCCCGCGCGGCGCGATGCCCCCCAACTCCTGACGCGCCGAGGGCGTCCCCATCCGCAGGATATCGAGCAGCAGCCGCATCAGGCTGTTCACCGGCACACCGCCAGGCAGCGGCGTACCCTCGCCCCCGAGAACGACCTGCTTCAAAAATCCATAGGCGGGCACGTCGCGGCCGTTGAAAAGGTGGATATGCGCATCGACACCCAGATCCAGCGGATGCGAAAGCGCCACCGGATCCGGCGGCGTATAGCACCCCGATACCATGCCCGCCATGCCGCCCAGAAACAACCGCCGGTCCATCATCGAAAACCCCGTCACGCGCTTGCATTCACCTGACGATAACCCAGAATCACAAGGCTTTCACCCATTGCGCGATCCTGCGCGCCTGCACCCCATTGAACGCCGCCCGGCACCCCGATAGCCTGCGTCCGATCCTGATCACGGAGTCTGTGCCATGAACCAACCGCAAAGCTGGGAAGCCCGCGCCGAGGAATATTCCCTTTACGGATTCACCGACATGCCCTCGGTCCATCAGCGCGGCACGGTGGTGCTGACCCATGGCGAGGGGCCCTATGTGGTCGATGTCCATGGCCGCCGCTATCTGGACGCGAATTCGGGGCTGTGGAACATGGTCGCGGGCTTTGACCACAAGGGGCTGATCGAGGCCGCGCAGGCGCAATATGCGCGTTTCCCCGGCTATCATTCGTTCTTTGGCCGCATGTCCGACCAGACGGTGATGCTGTCGGAAAAGCTGGTCGAGGTGTCGCCCTTCTCGACGGGCAAGGTGTTTTACACCAATTCGGGGTCCGAGGCGAATGACACCATGGTCAAGATCCTGTGGTTCCTGCATGCCCAGGAAGGCAAGCCGCAGAAACGCAAGATCTTGACGCGCTGGAACGCCTATCACGGCGTCACCGCCGTGTCGGCCAGCATGACCGGCAAGCCCTATAACTCGGTCTTCGGGCTGCCGCTGGATGGTTTTCTTCACCTGACCTGTCCGCATTACTGGCGTTTCGGCGCGGCCGGCGAAACCGAGGAACAATTCGTCCAGCGCCTCGCCCGCGAGCTTGAGGACACCATTACCCGCGAGGGCGCCGACACCATCGCCGGCTTCTTTGCCGAGCCGGTGATGGGCGCGGGTGGCGTCATCCCGCCGGCCAAGGGCTATTTCCAGGCGATCCTGCCGATCCTGCGCAAGCACGACATCCCGATGATCTCGGACGAGGTGATCTGCGGCTTCGGGCGCACCGGCCAGACCTGGGGCTGCCAGACCTATGACTACATGCCCGATGCGATCATCTCGTCCAAGAACCTGACCGCCGGCTTTTTCCCGATGGGTGCGGTGATTCTGGGCGGGGATCTGGCCCACCGCGTCGAAGCGGCCGTCGAGGCGATCGAGGAATTTCCGCATGGCTTTACCGCCTCGGGCCATCCGGTCGGCTGCGCCATCGCGCTGAAAGCGATCGACGTGGTGATGAACGAAGGTCTGGCCGATAACGTCAACCGCCTTGCCCCGCGTTTCGAGGACGGGCTGAAGCGATTGGCGGAAAAGGAAAATATTGGCGAATATCGCGGCGTGGGCTTCATGTGGGCGCTTGAGGCCGTGCGCGACAAGGCGACGAAAACCCCGTTCGAGGGCAATCTGTCGGTCAGCGAACGCATCGCCAATACCTGCACCGATCTGGGCCTGATCTGTCGCCCGCTGGGTCAGTCGGTGGTGCTCTGCCCGCCCTTCATCCTGACCGAGGGCCAGATGGACGAGATGTTCGAAAAGCTGGAGCAGGCGCTCGACAAGGTTTTCGCCGAGGTCGCCTGACCGGCGCCCGAACGACCGTGCCGGCGGCCCCTACCAGGGGTCGCCCCCGCCAAGGACCGCGCGCGCCATCTGCACCCGCTCGGGGCGGATGCCGGCGCCTGCGGCGAAATCCAGAACGCGCTGATCCTGTTCCAGCAGGAAATCCAGAACGAAGACCGGGAATTCCGGCCGCGCTGCCATGGCACGCAGACCCGCAACGTCGCTGCCCGATTGCGCCAGAAGCGCCATCACCAGCTCCGCATCCGCCGCGATATGCTCAAAGCCCCTGTCCGCGATGCCGCGCGCCTCGTGTTCCGTCATTCTTTTCCCACATTTGTAATCGAGATTTCCAAAATCCTAACGGCTGGAAAGGATTTGTTAACCATTGCCCGGCAGGATGCGACCCTAGGCAACAGCTGTAAAGCGGGCATTCGCATGGTAGGACGCATTCTTGTCGTAGACGGTGTGCCGACCAATCGTATCACGATGAAGGTCCGGCTGCGTTCGGCCTGTTATGAGGTCGCGGTCGCCGCCTCGGCACAAGAGGCGCTGCGCATTGCGCGGCTGACCCATCCGCAGATGGTGCTGATCGGTCGCACGCTGCCCGACATGACCGGCCCGGCGCTGTGCCGGGAACTGCGCGCCCTGCCCTTTGGTGCGGATTTGCCGATCCTGATCCAGGCCGAGGGGCCGGACCGGGTCGCCGCGCTGCGCGCCGGCGGCTCGGCGCTGGTCGATCCCGATGGCGACGAGCTGACGCTTCTGGCGCGGATCCGCGGCCTTTTGCGCCACGAGGGCGAAATGGCCGCGCCGGCCGATGGCCTGGCCGAACAATCGGCGGAATTTCTGCACGATTCGCGCCCTCGCGCGACTTTCATCGCCAATCAGCCGGCCACCGCGCTTGGCTGGCGCCACGCCTTGCAGGAACTGGTCAGCTTTCGCATCATGGTCAGCGAGCCCGAACGCGCGCTGGCCGATGCCGCCGCCGGCCGGGCGCCCGATCTGTATCTGATCGCCGCCGATATCCAGCAACAGGGCGACGGGCTGCGCCTGCTGTCGGAACTGCGTTCGCGGCGCTATTCGCGCGAGGCGGGCTTTGTCGTCGTGCTGCGGCCCGAACGCGCCGACATGACGCCCGTGGCGCTGGATCTGGGCGCGGGCGATGTGCTGCCCTGGGACCTGGCCTCGGCCCGCATCGCGCCCGAGGCGGCGATCCGGCTTGACGCGCAGCTGGCCCGCAAGCATGAGGCCGACCGCCGCCGCCACGAGACCCAGCGCAATATGCGTTGGGCGATGACCGACCCCCTGACCGGGCTTTACAACCGCCGCTTTGCCTTTCCGCGCCTGCATGAAATGGCCGCCGAGGCCCGCGAGCAAAGCTGCGATCTGGCGGTGATCGTGCTGGATCTGGACCGTTTCAAACAGGTCAACGACCTGCATGGCCATGCGGCGGGCGATGCCGTGCTGGGCGATATCAGCGCGCGTCTGGCCGCGACCCTGCCCGAAGGGGCGCTTTTGGCCCGCATCGGCGGCGAGGAGTTTCTGGCCGTCCTGCCCGACAGCCCCGCCTCGGCCACGATGCGCATCGCCGAGAACATGCGTCTTGAGGTGATGTCGGCGCCGGTGCGCCTGCCGCCAGGCTGCGGCCGCAGCGAGGTCGCGGTGACCATCTCGGCGGGGATGGCGGTGCTTCCGGCATCGCATTCGCGGCTGATGCCGGCCGATCCCGACGCGCTGCTGGCCAGCGCCGATCACGCCCTGCTGGCGGCAAAGGCGGGGGGCCGCAACCGCATCGTCATGGCCGCGCGGACCGTCGCCGCCTGATCCGGCGGGCATGGTCCCGCCGCCACCCCTTGCCCATCCGCCACAGCGCCCGCACGAGCCCCCACAGACTGCGTTGCTTTGTCACAGGCGGACAGGCAGAATGCCTCTGTATCCGGCCTTTTTCGCCGCTGTCGCCACGCCTAAATATGGCGAGAACAGGAAAGGAATGCGCAAATGTCCCATGATCACGGGGCCCACCTGCCCGAGGAACGGCAGGTCAAACAGGCCATGCTGCGCGGCGCGCTTGGCCGCTGTCCGGCCTGCGGCAAGGGCAAGCTTTTCAGCGGCTATCTGAATGTGAATGCGACCTGCGCCCATTGCGGCGAGGATCTGCACCATCAACGCGCCGATGACGGGCCGGCCTATCTGACCATTCTGCTGGTGTCGCATCTGGGCGCGCCGCTGCTTTTGGCGATCTACATGATCTATCGGCCCTCGGCCATGTCGATGCTGATCGGATTCGGGCTGGGGGCGGTGGTGCTGTCGCTGTTCCTGCTGCCGCGCATCAAGGGGGCCTTTATCGGCTTTCAATGGGCGCGGCGGATGCATGGGTTCGGCGCGACGCCCCTTGCCCCGGCCGAGACGCCGAGCTCGTGACCGGCCCGCAACCCCAGAGCCCCGCCCCGCCCGCGATTCGCGATGCGGCAACGGTGATCGTCGTTGACCGCACCGATCCGCGCGGTGCCTCGGTGCTGATGGGGCAGCGCGGGGCCTCGGCGGCCTTCATGCCGTCGAAATATGTGTTTCCGGGCGGCGCGGTCGATGCCGAGGACGCGGATGCGGGACTTGCCCGGCCGCTGCGGCCCGACACGCATGCGCGGCTGGCCGCCGAGCCGCGCGGCGATGGCCCGGTCGCGCCACAGACGCTGGCCGCCGCCGCCCTGCGCGAACTGGCCGAGGAAACCGGCCTTTTGACCGGCCCGCCCGGCACCGCGCCACGGGGCTGGGACCATTATGCCAGGGCCGGTCTGTCGCCCGATGCCTCGGCGCTGATCTATCTGTTTCGGGCGATCACGCCCCCCGGACCGCCCCGGCGCTTTGATGCCCGCTTTCTGTTGCTGGACGCCGCGCATCTGCATGGCGACCGCCATGATTTCAGCGCCGCCTGCGACGAGCTTTCGCATCTGCATTGGGTCCCCATGCACGAGGCGCGGGCGCTGGATCTGCCCTTTATCACCGAGGTGGTGCTGGCCGAACTGGCGGCACTGGTCCGCGACAGTGCGGGCGGCCCGCTGCGTCAGCCCGCAGCGGTGCCCTTTTTCGACAATCGCGGAGGCGCGCCCCGCTTTACCCGCATCGAATGATGCGCGCGGCCTAGCTGCCGCAATACCGCGGCGCGCGCTTTTCCAGAAAGGCCGCGACGCCCTCGGAAAAGTCGCGGGTCGCGGCCAGACGCGTCTGGATCTGCGCCTCGACCGCCAGCTGCGCGGGCAGGTCATTGCCATCCGAGGCCCGCAGCGCATCGCGGATCGCCAGAAAGGCGGTGGTCGGCCCCTGTGCAAGATGGCGGGCGCGGGCCTCGATCACGGCCTCGAACTCGGCATCCGGCACCGCCTCCCAGATCAGGCCCCATTCGGCGGCGCGGGTCGCGGACACGGTCTCAGAGAAAAGCATCATCCCCATGGCGCGGGCCTGACCGACCAGACGCGGCACGATATGGGTGCCGCCGGCATCCGGGATCAGACCGATCCGGCTGAACGCCTGAACGAATTTGGCGCTTTCCCGGGCGATGACCACATCGGCGGCCAGCGCGATGCTGGCCCCGGCCCCCGCCGCGACCCCGTTCACGGCCGCGATGACCGGCACCGGGGCGTTCTGGATTGCAAGCACCATGGGTTCGTATTCGTCGCGCAGGATACGCCCGACATCCAGCCCGGTCGTACCATCGCTCAGGTCCTGACCCGAGCAAAAGGCCCGCTCACCCGCCCCGGTCAACACGACGCAGCGCGTCCCCTGCGGCAGGTCGCCCATCACCGCCGCGATTTCAAGGCGCATAGTGCTGTTCAACGCATTCATCACTTCGGGCCGGTTCAGCACCAGCCGCAGAATGCCGTCGGCATAGGTCACGTCGATTGTCTGAAAGCTCATCTATCCCCCCCATTGCTTTGCGGCACATTGCCCAAGCACCACGAGCGGGGAAAGCCCGACCTAACGTCAGTCGCGCATGATCCGGTCAAGCCGCGCCTTTTCCTCGGCGCTCAGCGCCTCGGCGCTGGCCTCGGCGCGGTTGCGCGAACGGATAAAGCGCAGCCCGGCAAACAGCGCCAGCATCAGCGTCACCGGCCCGGCCAGATACAGCACCCAATTGGCGCCCCGCGCCGGAGGCTCGAACAGGACGAATTCGCCAAAGCGGTCGGTCACGGCCGCGACCACCTCATCGTCGCTGTCGCCCGCGACCAGACGTTCGCGCAGATAAAGCCGCAGGTCGCGGCTGATCGGGGCGTTCGATTCGTCGATCGTCTCGCCCTGACAGACCGGACAGCGCAGCACCCGCGAAATGTCGCGGGCACGGGCCTCAAGCGCCGGATCCTCCAGCACTTCGTCGGGCTGGACGGCCAGCACCGGCAGGGCCGCGATGAACAGCGAAAGACACAGGATCAATGCGCGCATCGGCCCTACTCCGCGGGCTGGGGGGCTGCGGAGTGGCGCCGCGCGCCGGCCGCGACGCGATAGCGCCGGTCCGACAGGCTGACCAGCCCGCCAATCGCCATCAGCGCGCTGCCCAGCCAGATCCAGCTGGCAAAGGGCTTGATATATGTGCGCACCGCCCAGCCGCCATCCTGTTGCTGATCGCCGATCACCAGATAGAGATCGCGAAACAGACCGTTCTGGATCGCGGCCTCGGTCGTGGGCATGACCTGCACGGCATAGACGCGCTTTTCGGGATGCAACAGGGCGATCTGGCGGCCGTCGCGGTTGACGCGCATGGTCGCGGTCACCGCGCTATAGTTGGGGCCGGGCAGTTCCTCGACCGCGTCCAGCGTGATGTCATAGCCCGCCACGGCAAAGGTGTCGCCGATGCGGACGGTGCGGATATCCTCGACCTGCCACGCCATCAACAGGCTGACGCCGATAAAGGTCACGCCCAGCCCGGCATGGGCCAGCGCCTTGCCCCAATCGGCACGCGGCAGGCGGCCGAGCCGCGACCAGCCCGAGCTGCCGGTGCGCAGCCACAGCTCGGCCACAGCCCCCGCGATCAGCCAGCTGCCCAGCCCCGCCCCGATCACCGCAAGCGCGGAATGCCCGGTCGACACGGCAAAGACCAAAAGCATGACCGCCGCCGCAAAGATCAGCGCGCCGCGCAACGGATGCAGCGCACGCATCAGCTTGCCCCGCTTCCACGGCAGGATCGCCCCGATCGGCAGGATCAGCGCCAGCGCCACCATGAAGGGCGTGAACGCCTTTTCAAAAAAGGGCGCGCCCACGGAAAGCTTGCGGTCCCATGCCATTTCGGCAACCAGCGGCCAGACCGTGCCGATAAAGACCACGAATGCCGACACCGCCAACAGGATATTGTTCAGCACCAATGCCCCTTCGCGCGAGACGGGCGCAAAGACGCCCTTGGCCTGCATCACCCCCGCCCGGACCGAAAACAGCAACAGGGCGCCGCCCACGAAAAATGCCAGGATCGCCAGGATGAAAATCCCCCGCTCGGGATCGCTGGCAAAGCTGTGGACCGAGGTGATGACGCCCGAACGCACGATAAAGGTGCCGATGAGCGAAAAGCCGAATGCCAGAATCGCCAGAAGGATCGTCCAGCTTTTCAGCACCTCGCGCTTTTCGACGACGATGGCCGAATGCAAAAGCGCCGCCGCCAGAAGCCAGGGCATGAAGCTTGCGTTTTCCACCGGGTCCCAGAACCAGAACCCGCCCCAGCCCAGCTCGTAATAGGCCCACCACGATCCCAGCGCGATGCCGATGGTCAGAAACATCCAGGCCGCAAGCGTCCAGGGCCGGACCCAGCGCGCCCATGCCGCGTCCACGCGCCCCTCGATCAGGGCGGCGACAGCAAAGCTGAAGGCCATCGAAAGCCCGACATAGCCCAGATAGAGGAATGGCGGGTGAAAGGCCAAACCCGGATCCTGCAACAGCGGGTTGAGGTCGCGCCCGTCAAAAGGCGGGCTGTCCAACCGCACGAACGGGTTCGAGGTGAACAGGATAAAGGCCAAAAACGCCGCGCCGATGGCCGCCTGCACCGACAGCACCCGCGCCCGCAGGCTGGGCGGCAGATTGGCGTCAAAGCTCGCCGCCGCCGCCCCGAAAAGCGACAGGATCAGCACCCAAAGCAGCATTGAGCCTTCATGATTGCCCCAGACCCCGGAAATCTTATAGAGCAACGGCTTGGCGGTATGCGAATTCTCATAGACCAGCTTGACCGAGAAATCCGAACTGACAAAGGCCATGGTCAAGGCGGCAAAGGAAATGCCGATCAGGCCGAATTGCGCCAGCGCCGCCGGCCGGGCGGAATCGATCCAGCCGCTCCAGCCCTTTTGAGCGCCGATCATCGGGACGATCATCTGGAAAATCGCCACCGCAAGGGCAAGAATCAGGGCGAAATGGCCGATTTCGGCATTCATGGGCTTCCTCCGGGTGGCTGGCCGGAAGAATAGCGCCGGCACGGGTGGCAAACCAGCCCCCCGTGCCAGCCATATTGTCACAGCCGCGCTATCTTGCGGCGTTGGCCGCCGCCCAATCGCGCAAGGCCGCGTTATCGGCAAAGGGATCGGCATTGGTGGCGGATACGGGCGCGGCCTCGGGCGCCAAGGTCGCGATCGGCGTCGCGATCGGCGTTGTGGCGGCGGATTGCGCCCTTGGCGCGGCCCGGATCACCGGACGGCTGCGGAAATAATGGGCCTCGCGCGCGCCGAAATAAAAGCTGATCACCGCCCCCAGCAGCCACCAAAGCGGCTCGGGGACAAGGTTCAGGTTCTCCATCCTCAGGCCGAACCCCTCGGGCTCGATCATGGCATAGACGAACAAGCCCACCGTCCCCAGCGTCATCACCGGGCGCGGCAAGCGGTTCAGCCCGTTCATCATCCCGTCGAACCAGCCGCGCGGCGCGGCGGCGAATTCGCCCGAAAGCTGGGCCATGGCGCGGGCATAGGCCTCTTCGTCCAGCTCCATCCGGCGGGTGGTGTTCTCGCGAAACACCTCGGCCACGCCGGTTGCGGCATTGGCCACGCTGGTCACGGCACTGCCGGCGCCCAGAAAACGATCCATCAACCCCATGCCGCAACCCTCGCCCGATGTTCCGCCGCCGTCAGGTGATACTTGGCCGAAATGAATTCCTCGGCGCGGGTGATCCAGCCGCCCTTGCCGCCGGACTGGCTGCGCGCATATTTCCGGCTGGCCGGGCGCCCATCCGCCAGCGCATAGTAATAATTGCGCCGGGCAATGCCGTAAGCATCCGCCAGATAGCCCTGCGCCGCCGCATCCGCCTGTCGCGCCGCCAGAATGGTGCGCGGCCCGATCATGCCGTCGGCGGTGGCGGCAAACCCCATCCGCGTCACCAGCTGTTGCAGGATCTTGACCGCATTGGCGCCGGCATTGACATACATGTCAAAGACCGAAGCCTGCACCGAGGCCGGCAGCTCCGCCAGCCGAGGCTTGCGAAAGTAATGCGTGACGAAAATGCGCTCGGCATCGGCGCGGGTCAGTGCCCGGACATCGCGGATATCGACACGCCCGTCGCCGGTCTTGTCGATGCCCAGACGCTGCAAGGTCGCCAGCGTCACCCCGAAATTCGTGGCGCCGCCCGGATCGTCGGGGTCGTTGACATAGCCCCCCTCACGCGCGACGATTTCGGTCGCGATCTGTTCCACTGTTTTCATCCCAGCCCCCACTGTGAAATGGCTCACAGGCTGGCGATGTTTGGTTAACCCTTTGTTAACCCGTCGCGCGTTGCGCCGCCGCGCGCGACCCCTCTTTCTTCTTCACTCAAATATCCATGTCGCAAGGGCAAAGCCCGGCTCAGGAATTCGGCTCTTCATAGACCCCCTGCTCCTTGAGCGAGTCGATGACCTCGCGCGGCATGTAGTTTTCATCATGCTTGGCCAGGATCTCGCTGGCGACAAAGGTATCGCCCTCCATGGCGCCGGTGCCGATCATGCCTTGCCCCTCTTCGAAAAGATCGGGCAGCACGCCGGTGAAACGCACCGGAATCGACGCGCCGCCATCGGTGACGCTGAAAGTCACGGTCTCGCTTGCCCCGCGCACCAGCGTTCCGGCCTCGACCAGACCGCCAAGACGGAACACCTCGCCGCTTTCGGGCGGGTTCTCGCCCATCTGGCTGGGCGAACGGTAAAGGTTGATCCCGTCCCGGAAGCCATAACCGATCAGTCCGGCAGCCAGCACCAGCGCGACGGCCGCCGCGATCAGAACCTGTATACGGCGCTTTTTCTTGAGTGATTTCATGTTTCTTATCCCCTTTCCTCAGGCGGATTCGAACTTTATCGGCTGGCGCAGGAACTGCGTGGCCTTGCCAGAGACGCGCACCGGATCGCCGGTGGTCAGAAAGCGCGAAACGGTGCCCGCGCCCAGCATTTCGGGATGACGTGCTAGATAGTCGTCCAGACTGTCGGCAACCAGTTGCGGTTGCGAATAGACCGCGACTTTCGACCCCAGCGCCTTTTGAAACGCCTCCTGCACAAGCGGGTAATGCGTACAGCCAAGGATCGCGGCCTCGGGATGCGGCATCCGGCGCAAAAGCGCCTCGACATGACTGGTCACCAGCGCCTCGGCCAGGATTTCATCGCCCTGCTCGATGGCATCGACGACGCCGCCACAGGGCTGCGCCTCGACATCGACGCCAATGGCGCGAAAGGCCAGCTCGCGCTGAAAGGCGCGGCTGGCCACGGTCGCGGGGGTCGCAAACAACGCCACATGCTTGACCGCGACCTCGCGCGGGGGCGAGTTGTCGCCCCAGCGGCGTTCGGTCAGCGCCTCGATCATCGGCACGAACACCCCCAGCACGCGCTTGTCGGCAGGAAGCCAGGTTTCCTGCATCCGCTTGAGCGCGGCCGCCGAGGCGGTGTTGCAGGCCAGGATCACCAGATCGCAGCCCTCGGCCCAAAGCCGTTCGACACCCGCGCAGGTCAGATTGAAAATATCGTCGGCATCGCGCACGCCATAAGGGGTGTGCTTGTTATCCCCCAGATAGACCACCGGCAGATCGGGCAGACGGCGAGAAATGGCGCCAAGCACCGTCAACCCGCCCAACCCGGAATCGAACACACCCACCGCCATGACTTGCCTCCTGCTCGCGACGCGCCCCATATTTAGGGCGCGTCGCGCGCGAACACCATGACTTATGTCAGACGCGCGCGCCCCTATTCGGCCGCCTGCGCCATCGGGGCGCCGCCCTTGCGGATCGCATCCAGAAGCCAGCGCCGCCGTTCGGCCGCCTGTTCCGCCGACGCATCCTTGACCATGCCATAGCCGCGCACCGACAAAGGCAGTTCTGCCAGTTCGCGGATCAGCGGCAAGGTCGCGGGCGTGACCTGCGGCAACAGGTCGCGCAGATCGGCCTCGTATTCCGCGATGGCGGCGCGCTCGGCCCGACGCTCGGGCAGCCAGCCAAAGGGATCGAGCCCGCTGCCCCGCAGCCCCTTCATCCGCGCCAGCAGACGAAAGACCGGCAAGACCCAGGCGCCGAATTCGCGCTTGCGCGGACGCCCGTCCGGGTCACGCCCCGGCAGGATCGGCGGCGCCAGATGAAAGGACAGCGCGGCGCCATCCTCGAACTCTTCGGCCACCTGTCGCGCGGTGCTCAGATGCAGGCGCGCGACCTCATATTCGTCCTTATAGGCCAAAAGCTTGTAATAGCCCTTTGCGACGCTGTCGCGCAGATCGGCCGGCGCCTGCGCCACCAGCGCACGAAAGCGGTCGGCCAGCGCCTGATCCTGATATTCGACCAGACGCGCGGCGCGGTCGTCGACCGGATCGACGGGCTGGTCGTCGGCGACCGGCCCCCGGATCACCTCGGCCGCGGCATCCGCATGCAGCATGGCCCAGCGGCCGATCTGGAATGCGCGCTGATTTTCGGCAACCTTCGCGCCATTAAGTTCGATCGCCTTCAGGATCGCGGCCTCGGTCAGCGGCAACAGACCCTGCTGCCAGGCCGCGCCCAGAACCAGCATGTTGGAATAGATCGAGTCGCCCAACAGCCGCAGCGCCAGCGTCGAGGCATCAAAGAACGCCACCTTTTCATTCAGCCGCGCCTCAAGCGACAGCCGCAGCCGGTCGGCGGGGATCTGGAAATCGCGGTTGCGGGTGAAATCGCCGGTCACGATCTCATGGTCATTGACCACCGCGCCGGTGCGCCCCTTGGTCATCAGCCCGATGGTCTTGGCGCCGCCGGTGACCACCAGATCGCCACCGATGATGCAATCCGCCTCACCCACGGCGACGCGGATGGCGCTGATATCTTCGGGGGCATTGGCAAGGCGCAGGTGGATATGGACCGCGCCGCCCTTCTGGGCCAACCCCGCCATTTCCATCATGCCGGCGCCCTTGCCGTCGATATGGGCGGCCTGCGCCAGCACCGCGCCGATGGTCACGACACCCGTGCCGCCGACGCCGGTGATGACGACGTTATGCGTGCCCTGAATGGCGGGCAGCGCGGGCGCCGGCATCTCGGGCAGGTCCAGCGCCGCCGCCTTGGGCCGGCGCAGCTTGGCCCCCCGGACCGAGACGAAGCTCGGGCAAAAGCCTTTGACGCAGCTGTAATCCTTGTTGCAGCTGGACTGATCGATGGCGCGCTTGCGGCCCAGTTCGGTGTCCTTGGGCACGATCGAGACACAGTTCGACTGTACCCCGCAA
Source organism: Paracoccus mangrovi (assembly GCF_042648425.1). NCBI lineage: Bacteria > Pseudomonadati > Pseudomonadota > Alphaproteobacteria > Rhodobacterales > Paracoccaceae > Paracoccus > Paracoccus mangrovi. The sequence continues at coordinate 22,113 of NZ_JBHRXJ010000010.1, forward strand.
TCGCCGCACCCCTCACAGACCTCGGGGTTGATCCAGACGCGGCGATCCGGGTCGGGGAATTTGCCGCGCTTGCGACGGCGGCGTTTCTCGGCGGCGCAGGTCTGGATATAGACGATGGCGCTGACGCCAGAGACGTCCTCGAGTTCCTTTTGCACCGCCAGCATCGAGGCGCGTTCCTCGAAGCGCAGGTCGGACGGGAACTGGGCGCGGTCGATTTCCTCTTTCTCGTCATAGACGGCGATCACCGGCTTGACGCCCATGGCCTGCAATTCGCGCACGATCTGGGGCGCGGTCAGCCCGCCCTCATTGGGCTGGCCGCCCGTCATGGCGACGGCGTCATTGAACAGGATCTTATAGGTGATATTGGTGCCCGCCGCCATCGCGGCCCGGATCGCCAAGGACCCGGAATGATTATAGGTTCCGTCACCAAGATTCTGGAATACATGATTTCTTTTGCTGAACGGGGCCTCGCCGACCCAGTTCACGCCTTCACCGCCCATATGGGTGAAACCCTCGGTGTCGCGGCCCATCCACTGAACCATATAGTGACATCCGATCCCGGCATAGGCGCGCGCGCCCTCGGGCAGGCGCGTCGATGTGTTATGCGGGCAACCAGAACAAAACCAAGGGGTTCTGGCGGCAATCTCGGGTGCATTGTCATTGCGGCGCACCTCGGTCAGACGCTCGAGGCCGGCCTTGATCCCCTCGGTCCCGCGCCCCTCTTCGATCAGGATGCCGCCCAGCTTCTGGGCAATGACCACCGGATCCAGCGCATAGCGGGTCGGAAACAGCTCTTCGCCGGTGCGGTCATGTTTCCAGCCCAGCACGCGGCGGCCGTGGCGATTGTCGAATATCGCCTCTTTGACCTGCACCTCGATCAGCTTGCGCTTTTCCTCGACGACGACAACAACATCAAGACTTTCAGACCATTCCTGGAAAGACTTCATGTCCATGGGCCATGTCTGCCCGACCTTGTAGGTGGAGATGCCCAGCCGGTCGGCCTCGGCCTCGTCGATGCCCAAAAGCGCCATGGCATGGACCAGATCCAGCCAGTTCTTGCCGGCGGCAACAAAGCCGATGCGCGCCCCCGGCTTGCCCCAGACCATGCGGTCGATGCGGTTCGCGCGGGCAAATGCCTCGGCGGCGAAACGCTTATAGTCGATCATCCGCGCCTCTTGCGCGACGGGCGTATCGCGCAGACGGATGTTCAGCCCGCCCTCGGGCATGATGAAATCGGGCAGCACGAATTTCAGCCGCGCGGGATCGCCATCGACGACGCTGGTCGCCTCGACCGTGTCCTTCATTGTCTTGAGGCCGGTCCAGACGCCCGCGAAACGCGACAGCGCGAAACCGTAAAGCCCGAAATCCAGAATTTCCTGCACGCCGGCCGGCGACAGGACCGGGATATAGGCATCGACCATCGCCCAATCGGATTGGTGCAGCACGGTCGAACTTTCGCCGGTATGGTCGTCGCCCATGGCCATGACCACGCCGCCATGGCGCGACGAGCCGGCCATATTCGCGTGGCGCATCACGTCGCCGGTGCGGTCGACCCCCGGCCCCTTGCCATACCACAGCGCGAAAACGCCGTCATATTTCCCCTCGCCGCGCAGCTCCGCCTGTTGCGTGCCCCAGATCGAGGTCGCGGCCAGATCCTCGTTCAGGCCCGGCTGAAACAGGACATGGGCCGCCGTCAGTTCCTTTTTCGACTTCATCATCTGAAGATCGACCCCACCCAGGGGCGATCCGCGATAGCCGGTCACAAAGCCCGCCGTGTTCAGCCCCGCCGCCCTGTCGCGCGCCGCCTGCATCAGCATCAGCCGCACCAGCGCCTGTGTGCCGTTCAAAAGCAAATGGCGTTTTGACAGATCGAAACGGTCGGCAAGAGAAAAGTCCTGGACGCTCATCTGGCCCTCCCAAGCTTGATGGCTGTTTCCTCCATTATAGGTCAGTAATTATGACTTATAAAGGGTTTTATGGGGGTTTTTACCGATTTGTTTGCCGCGACCGCTGTGATAAGGGTTGCGCTGATTGCATGGCAGATGCCGCAAGAAAGCAATGTTATGGACTGGGATAAACTAAGAATATTTCACGCCGTCGCCGACGCGGGCAGCCTCACCCATGCGGGTGACGTGCTGCACCTGTCGCAATCCGCCGTCAGCCGCCAGATTCGGGCGCTGGAGGATTCGTTGGGCACGACGCTTTTTCACCGCCACGCCCGTGGTCTGATTCTGACCGAACAGGGCGAACTTCTCTTCGATGCCACCTCATCCATGGTGCGCAAGCTCGACACCACCGCCGCCCGCATCCGCGACAGCGAGGAAAACGTCTTTGGCGAGCTTAAGGTCACCACCGCCACCGGTTTCGGGACCATGTGGCTGGTGCCGCGTCTGGCCAAGCTTTACGACCGTTACCCGGATCTGAAGATCAATCTGATCCTAGAAGAGCGCGTCCTTGACCTGCCCATGCGCGAGGCGGACGTCGCCATCCGCATGAAGGAACCCAGCCAGCAGGATCTGATCCGGCGGCGGTTGCTCAATATTCGCATGCGTCTTTATGCGACGCCCCAATATCTTGCGGCCGCCGGCACCCCCGAAAAGATCGAGGACATGGCCGGCCACCGCCTGATCTGTCAGAACCCCGAAACCCCGCAGGTCAGTTCCGGCGCGGTGCTGGCGCAGATGCTGCTGGCGCTGAACCCGGTCTCGACCCTGATGGTGAACAACTATTTCGGCGTCATGCAGGCGGTGCATAACCATGTCGGCATCGGCATCCTGCCCGATTACCTGATTTCGGACTTTCCCGACATGGTGCGGGTCCTCCCCGAGGTTCAGTCGGGCGAGGTTCCGGTCTTTCTGGCCTTTCCCGAAGAGCTGCGCACCTCGCGCCGGGTCACCGCCTTTCGCGACTTCGTGCTTGAGGAAATCCAGTCGATCCGCAAACAGCAGGCCGAAGACGAGGCCGCCGAGGACGAAGCCAACGGAAAATAGCCGCGCGGCCCGGGGCATTCACGCCACATCCATCGACCCCGGTCGGGGCGGACGCCCACCTGTCCGCCCCCGCCCGCGGGTGAGTTCGGCAAGCCATTCGCTCAGCGCATAGCCGCCATGCCCCAGAAGGCAAGGATCTGCCTTGAACCGTTTGAAAACTGCACATATCTGGGGCGGTGAAGGGGATGATCTGAGGAAACTCTCATCAACTTCAACCTCCCTGTTGGACTTGGGCCGGGCCTTGTGCCCGGCTTTTTTTTCGCCCCCGCGCGGGGGAATGATCAAGGATTGATCACCCAACCGGGCCTCAAGGTCGCGCGGCCCCTTTCCTAACCCCGCGCCGCCGCTTAAAAGGCCGCAAATACCGGGGAAAGGGGCCAGCATGACCGAACCGCAGATCACCGAGGACCTGATTGCCGCGCATGGCCTCAAGCCCGACGAATATCAGCGCATTCTTGAGATCATCGGCCGCACGCCGACCTTTACCGAGCTCGGCATCTTTTCCGCCATGTGGAACGAGCATTGCTCGTATAAATCCTCGAAGAAATGGCTGCGCACCCTGCCGACCACCGGCCCGCAGGTGATCTGCGGCCCGGGCGAGAATGCGGGCGTCGTCGATATCGGCGACGGTCAGGCCGTGGTCTTCAAGATGGAAAGCCACAACCACCCCAGCTATATCGAGCCGCATCAGGGCGCGGCGACCGGCGTCGGCGGCATCCTGCGCGATGTCTTTACCATGGGCGCGCGCCCCATCGCCGCGATGAATGCGCTCAGCTTTGGCCGCCCCGAACATCCCAAGACCACCCATCTGGTCAAGGGCGTGGTCGAAGGCATCGGCGCTTACGGCAATGCCTTCGGCGTGCCGAATATCGGCGGCGAGGTGCGCTTTCACCGCAGCTATGACGGCAACTGTCTTGTGAACGCCTTTGCGGCGGGTCTGGCCGATGCCGACAAGATCTTTTACTCGGCCGCCTCGGGCGTCGGCATGCCCGTCGTCTATCTGGGCGCCAAGACCGGCCGCGACGGCGTCGGCGGCGCGACCATGGCATCGGCGGAATTCGACGACACCATCGAGGAAAAGCGCCCCACCGTTCAGGTCGGCGACCCCTTTACCGAAAAATGCCTGCTGGAAGCCTGTCTTGAGCTGATGAAGACCGACAGCGTCATCTCGATCCAGGACATGGGCGCGGCGGGGCTGACCTGTTCGGCGGTGGAAATGGGCGACAAGGGCGGGCTCGGGATCCGGCTTGTGCTGGACCATGTGCCGCAGCGCGAAACCCACATGACCGCCTATGAGATGATGCTGTCGGAATCCCAGGAACGGATGCTGATGGTCCTCAAGCCCGAAAAAGAGGCAGAGGCCCGGGCGATCTTTGAAAAATGGGATCTGGATTTCGCCATCGTCGGCGAAACCATCGCCGAGGACCGTTTCCTGATCATCCATGGCAATGAGGTCAAGGCCGATCTGCCGCTGTCGAAACTGTCGTCCAGCGCGCCGGAATATGACCGTCCGTGGATCGAAACCCCGGCGGCGGCGGCGATGCCCGCTTTGCCCGCGATCACGCCCATCGCGGCGCTGAAGGCGCTGATCGGCAGCCCGTCGCATGCGCATAAAAGCTGGGTCTGGGAACAATATGACACGCAGGTCGGCGCCGACACCATCCGCCGCCCCGGCCTTGGCGCCGGCGTCGTGCGCGTCCACGGCACCGACAAGGCGCTGGCCTTTACCAGCGACGTCACCCCCCGCTATGTCCGTGCCAACCCCTATGAGGGCGGAAAGCAGGCCGTGGCCGAGGCTTACCGCAACCTGACCGCCTGTGGCGCGCGGCCGCTTGCCACGACCGACAACCTGAATTTCGGCAATCCCGAAAAGCCCGAGATCATGGGCCAGTTCGTCGGCGCGATCAAAGGCATCGGCGAGGCCTGCGCGGCACTGGACTTCCCGATCGTGTCGGGCAACGTCTCGCTTTACAACGAAACCGACGGCAAGGGCATCCTGCCCACACCGACCATCGGCGGGGTCGGGCTGATCGACCATCTGGACGAGCTGATCACCGGCCTGCCCGAGGATGGCGATATCGCCATCGTCATCGGCACGACCCTTGGCCATCTGGGCCAGTCCGCATTGGCCGCCGAGGCCTTTGGGATCGAGGCCGGCGACGCCCCGCATGTCGATCTGGCGGCCGAGCGCGCGCATGGCGAATTCCTGCGCGCCAATCGCGGCCATCTGCGCGCCGCAACCGACCTTTCGGATGGCGGGCTGGCGCTCGCGGCTTTCGAGATGGCCGACGCGGCCGGCATCGGCCTGCACCTGGACAGCGGCGACATCGCCCAGCTTTTCGGCGAGGATCAGGCCCGCTATCTGGTCGCCTGCGATGCAGCGGGCGCGCAAGCCCTGCTGGCGGCGGCAAAGACGGCCGATATTCCCGCGCAGCAGGTCGGCGCCTTTGGCGGCATGGCGGTGCAACTGGGCGCGGATGCCGGCGATCTGGCCGAACTGTCGCGGCTGTATCGCGGCACTTTTGCCGAAAAGCTGAACCTGCATTGATCGCATAAGTGTCGGGGTCGGGGACGCGCACCGTCCCCGACCCCGCATTCGTTCCGGTTCCACGGTATATATGCAGCCGCAGCTGTCCGCCTGCGGGTAAATCGTGTCCCATCCCGCACGCGCCGACAGCGCCTTGAGGCCGCATCATCGGTGCATGACACAGCCCGATGGCGCGTCAAAACGCCGGGACGACCGCCTAAGCGGCGATCCTGCATTCTTCATTTTGCGGTGGTACCCGAGGTCGGACTCGAACCGACATGCCTTGCGGCGGCGGATTTTGAATCCGCTGCGTCTACCATTCCGCCACTCGGGCTGACGGGGATGGGATAGCGGGGAATGCGGGCGACGGCAAGGCCCTGCCGTCACCCGATGCGACGATCTTGCGCGCCGCCCCGGCGGCCGCGCAAGCGCGCCTCAGGCAAGGCCCAGTTTCTGCATCCGCGCCGCACGCAACTGGGCGAAATCGTCGCCCGCGTGATAGCTGGACCGCGTCAGCGGCGTGGCCGAAACCATCAGGAACCCTTTGCCATAGGCCGATTTTTCATAGCCCTTGAATTCCTCGGGGGTGACGAATCGGTCGACGCGGTGGTGCTTGGGGCTGGGTTGCAGATATTGGCCAATGGTCATGAAATCGATATCGGCCGCGCGCATGTCGTCCATGACCTGCAAGACGCCCTGCCGGTCCTCGCCCAGACCGACCATGATCCCCGATTTGGTGAACATGCTGGGGTCCAGTTCCTTGACCTTTTGCAACAGGCGCAGCGAATGGAAATAGCGCGCGCCGGGACGCACGGTCGGGTAAAGTCCGGGCACGGTTTCCAGATTGTGGTTAAAGACGTCGGGCCGCGCCTCGACCACCGCCTCAAGCGAACCGGGTCTGGATTTCAGAAAGTCCGGGGTCAGCACCTCAATGGTCGAATCGGGGCTGCGATGGCGGATCGCGCGAATGGTCTGGGCGAAATGCTCGGCCCCGCCATCGTCCAGATCGTCACGGTCGACCGAGGTGATGACGACATGTTTCAGGCCCAGCTTCTGGACCGCATGGGCGACCCGGCCCGGCTCGAACACATCCAGCGCGTCGGGCTTACCGGTGATGACGTTGCAGAAGGAACAGCCGCGCGTACAGATTTCCCCCATGATCATCATGGTGGCGTGGCCCTGGCTCCAGCATTCGCCGACATTGGGACAGCCGGCCTCTTCGCAGACGGTCGAAAGCCGGTTTTCGCGCATGATATCGCGGGTCTGCTTGTACCCTTCCGATGTCGGCGCCTTGACCCGGATCCAGGACGGCTTCTTGGGCTGGGACTGATCGGGGCGATGGGCCTTTTCGGGGTGGCGCAGAACCGGGGGCTGATCCGCCATATCGGCATCCTTTGCTTGTGTCCGCGCAATTTAGGTATTTTTCCGGGCTTGATCAACGCCATTGGAACGGTGCAATTGGTCGCGGCCGATGCCGCAGCGCAGCATCGGCAAAAGGGAGGGGTGGATGACGATAAGGATCAAGAAATGAAACAAGGCGATCTGCTTCCCGAAGTAACCTTCCAGACCCGCGTGCGCGACGAATCCGTCGCCGGCCCCAACCCCTATCGCTGGCAGCCCGTCACCACCGGCGATTACTTCAAGGGCAAGCGGGTGGTGCTGTTCTCGTTGCCGGGCGCCTTCACCCCGACCTGCTCGACCTATCAGCTGCCGGGTTTCGAGAAATCGGCGGCCGAGATGGCCGATCTGGGCATCGACGCGATCTATTGCATGTCGGTCAACGACAGTTTCGTGATGAACCAATGGGCCAGATCGCAGGATCTGGAAAACGTCCAGGTCATCCCCGACGGCTCGGGCGAGTTCACCGAAAAAGTCGGCATGCTGGTGCGCAAGGACAATCTTGGCTTTGGCGCCCGCAGCTGGCGCTATGCCGCCATCGTCAATGATGGCGTGGTCGAAACCTGGCTGGAAGAACCGGGCCGCAGCGACGATTGCCCCGAAGACCCCTATGGCGCCAGCTCGCCCGAGGCGGTGCTGGACTGGCTGCGTGAAAACCCGGTCAAATCCGCCGCATAGACCGCGCACCCCAAAGACGAAAGGGCGCCATGCGGCGCCCTTTTTTCGATCCGCATCCCGGATGCGGCCAGCCCGGTTCCGCGCCCCGGTTTCAACCGATCATCGGCGCGCCCGAACCATAGGTTTCGCGGTAATGGCGTTCCAGCCGCATCAGCGCCAGCCGCAGCACGATCTTGCCCGAACGCGCCGACCAGCCCAGCCGCCGCTCGGTCATCTCGATCCCTTCGAGAAAGCAGCACACCCGCAGCACCAGATCGCCCATGCCCGGCCCAAGTTCGCGCAGGGCGGCGGCGACGCGGTTGCGCGCGCCCTCGGATCCGCCGCCATGGCCATGGGCCACGCGCGACGCGTCGATGCCGGCGGTCAGAAACCGGTCCCAGTTCTGGGTGACGCGCTGGCCCATCTGCGCCAGTTCGAAATCCTCGCGCAGGCGCTCGCCAGCACTGACCATATCCGGGGTCAGAAACGGCGTCCCCCCCGCCTCACGCCGCCGGGCCAGCATCAGAAGCGGGCTTTCGGCGATATTGACCCGGGCCCGGCGGCGTCGGCCATCCTCGGGATCGGTGATGTCGCGTTCTTCCCATTGGCGATGCTGGTCGGCATGGGTAAAGGCCGCGGCATCCTCGGCACAGCCCTGAAGCGCGGGCTCGGCCACCGGGGCCGCGCCGGCGAAATCCTCGGTCCGGGGGATGGCATTGCCGCGCCGCGACGCCAGCATCCGGCGCAGCGCCTCGCGCCCCTGGGCCGAAATCTGATAGCGGCTGACGCGCCCCTGCCCGACCAGCTGCACCAGCGAACGGATCGCCATATGTTCGGCCAGCTCGCGATCCAGGATCGCGGTGCGGATGTCGTCCCGCACGACGATGGCCTTGTCCATGCCTTCGGCCACGACCATCTGCGCCCCGGGTTCGGCCAGCCGGCGCAACACCCGCGCGATCTGTTTCGAGCCGCCATTCCCCGGCGCGGGCTGCGGCTTGCCGGCGGTTTCAGCGCTGGCGGCGCGTTCGATGGCGCGATCGACCAGCGGATCGTCGCGCCGGGCCTCGAAACGGCGGATGCGCCGCAGGATGGTCGAAGGGTGACACCCCACTTCGCGCGCCAGCGAGCGAATCGTCTCGCCGCCCTCGACATGGCGCAGATACAATTTCAGATCGCCGTCATCCCCGCCCCCCACAGCCGCCGGCTCCGCATCTGCTTCGGGCCGATTGCGCGCCTTGGTCTCGATGCCGGCTGGCAGCCCGGCGATCGTGACGTCCAAGGCGAAATCTCCCGTCAAAATTGTCATGGTCATTCCTTCATTTCCTGAAAGCGAACGGGCAGACGCTCGCCTATGGGTTGTTTTCGCCCCGCGAAAAGGCCGCAGGCCCCGATGGGGATGCGGCAATATTTGCTAACAATTACTAAAGATTCCTTGCCAAGCCGCGCGCAGCATCACGCCGCAACGCAACACACGTTCAGGTTGTCGATACTTGCGACATCACGAATTTCGCCGAGGGAACACCATGACGATGATGAGCAATGTGATCGCCTTTGAACCGCGTCTGGGCCAGCCGCGCCTGCGCCGCCCCAGGCTTCTGGTCAGCGCCGCGCGCGCCGGTTTGCCGGGCTGGAATCGCCGCCGCCACCTGCGCAGACTGCTGAAATCGGATGTGCTGCCGGCCCCCGGCGCGGCGCTGGACCGGCTGCATGCCGAAGAGGCGCGCCTGGACGCGGCACGGCGCGACGGGCATGCCGAATACGACATGCAACGCCATATCATGGTGCTGATCGCGATCCTGGCCGAGACGGCCGAAGCCGCCCCGCGCCCCGTTCACGCGGCCTTTACTTTCCCCTGAACAGCGAACCCAGAACGCCCCGGACCAGCGCCTGTCCGCTTTTCGTGCCTAATTGCCGGGCAAAGCTTTTGCCAAAGGCCTCGATCATCGAATCGGACCGGCGCGCGGCGGGTCGGGCCGCCGCCTTTTCCGCGGCCTTTTCTTCGGTGCGGATCTGGACACCGGGATCATAGCGCCGCGCGCGGGTAAATTCGCGGTCCATCTGCCACAGATCGTCATCCGCGCCCTTGGCGCCGGCCGCGGCGCTTTGCTGGGCCGCCTCATCGGCGCGGCGAGCCAACAATTCGGCGGCGGAGTCGCGGTCCAGGGTGGTGCCGTATTTCTGGGCCATGGGCGAAGCCGCGTTCAGCGCCGCGCGCTCGGCATCGGTGATCGGGCCAAGCTGCGATTGCGGCGGCCGAATCAGCGTGCGCTGCACGATGCCCGGCACGCCCTTGGCCTCAAGCAGCGAGGTCACCGCCTCGCCCGTGCCGACCGCCTGAATCGCCTCGGCAGTGTCGAAATCCGGGTTCGGGCGATAGTTCTGCGCCGCCAGACGCAGCGCCTGTTGATCCTTGGCGGTAAAGGCGCGCAAGGCATGCTGAATGCGGTTGCCCAGCTGTCCCAGCACCGATTCGGGCAGGTCGGCCGGGTTCTGGCTGATGAACCAAAGGCTTACCCCTTTCGAGCGGATCAGCCGCGCCACCTGTTCGATCTTGTCGACCAAGGCGGGCGGCGCGTCGTCGAACAGAAGATGCGCCTCGTCAAAGAAAAAGGCGATGCGCGGCTTGTCGGGATCGCCGACCTCGGGCAGTTGCTCGAACAGCTCGGACATCAGCCATAGCAGGAATGTCGCGTAAAGGCGCGGCGCGCTCATCAGCTTTTCGGCCGACAGGATGTTGATCATCCCCTTACCCGCGCCGTCCAGCCGCATCAGATCCGCAAGCTCCAGCGCCGGTTCGCCGAACAGCCGGTTGCCGCCCTGATTCTCCATCACCAGCAGCGCGCGCTGGATCGCCCCCACCGAGGCGGTCGACACATTGCCGTATTTCAGGCTCAGCTCCTTGGCGTTCTGCCCGACCCAGACCAGCATTGCCTGAAGATCCTCAAGATCCAGAAGCGCCAGCCCCTGTTCATCCGCGACGCGGAACGCGATGTTCAGCACGCCTTCCTGCGCATCGGTCAGATCCAGCAGACGCGACAGCAGCAATGGCCCCATTTCGGCGGGCGTCGTGCGCACCGGATGACCGGTTTCGCCCCAGACATCCCAAAAGGTGACCGGAAAACCCTGGTATTCCAGCTGAAAGCCGATCTGTTCGGCGCGCTTGGCAAAGACCTCGTGCAGCTTGGCATCCGCGCTGCCCGATTTGGCGATGCCCGCCAGATCGCCCTTCACGTCGGCCATGAAGACCGGCACCCCGGCAAGCGAGAATGATTCGGCCAGGGTCTGCAAGGTCACGGTCTTGCCGGTCCCGGTCGCCCCCGCGATCAGCCCGTGGCGGTTGGCATATTTCAGAAGCAATTCCTGCGGGACCGCGTAATTCGCGCCCCCGCCGCCAACGAAAACCGTTCCGGCGCCCAGATCGACGGTTTGTTTCATCATTCCTCCTCGGATCGGCAAAAAAATGCAACAGCGGTACAAAAGGACAATACAACCGTAACGTTTTTGTGCCAGTCTGAACCTGTCGGTCGCCTGCGAAAGCGGGTGCCGGCTTCCTCCCTGTTGGACTGCCGCGCCCCTTGGGCGCGGCCTTTTTTTTCGGCAGATCCGGGCAAATATGCCCCCGACAGCCCGTCCAGACTGTATAGTTCAAAACCGGGACAACCTGACGATTAGTACAGTTGACGCCTTGGATGGGGGGGCCTAGCTTCTGGCGCAATGATGACCGGCCAGTCCGGCAGGGAAGGAAAACCGGGGATCCGGGGCCGCTATCTTACGCCCCGGGTCCCTTGGTCCCGCCCCCGATACCCCGCCCTCCAAACCCCAGCCCACAGCCCTGTCCCGGAATCAGCGACCGTCGTGGCGCGCAGCGGCTGGAACATGCCTGTCCTGGTGCCGGATCCGGCCGGAACCCGCTTTTCCGCACCTGTTTTCGCGCCATTCCCGGGGGTCGCCCCCCTGCGCACCGTGCTTTGAACAAGAGTGACGGCGATCCGCGCTGACAAGGCCGGGACGGCATGCTAATGGCGGGTGCGAAGCATGGACCAAAGGAAGATAACCATGGCCAAACAGACGTCCAAAGCATTCATCGCCGCACTGTTCACCCTTGCGGGCGGCGTTGGCATCGCGACGGCGCAAACCGCCGCGACCTCCCCCGAGCAGCCTGCCGCGACCCCCGCCGCCGAGGCCCCTGCGGCCCCCGCGCCCGCCGCCACGGCACCCGCCGCAGCCGCGCCCGCAGCCGCTGCCCCGGCGACCCCGGCCGCGCCGCAGATCGGCCAGCCCTATGCCAAGGAAACCCACGGCGCCTGGACGCTGCGCTGCATGAAAACCGAAAGCGGCAACGACCCCTGCGAGCTTTACCAGCTGCTGCGCGATCAGAACAATTCGCCCGTCGCCGAAGCTTCGGTCATTCCGATGACCGGCGAGGTTCAGGCCGTGATCACCTTTATCGCGCCGCTGGAAACCGACCTTCAGGCCGGGCTTGGCCTGCAAATCGACAGCGACAAGGTTGCGCGCTATCCCTTCATGCTTTGCGCGCAGGTCGGCTGCATCTCGCGCATCGGTCTGGCCGAGGCCGAGCTGGGCCCGCTGAAACGCGGCAACAAGGCGACCATCTCGGTCCTGCCCTTCGGCTCGAAAAAGGACGGGCTGGTTCAGTTGCCGATGTCGCTGTCGGGCTTTACCGCCGGCATGACCGCGCTGGTCGAAGCCAACAAGAACCTTGCGCCCGCCGCGACCCCCGCGACGCCGGCCCCGGCTGCGACCCCCGCCCCGGCTGCGGCCCCCGCCGCCGCCCCGGCCGAAGGCGCGGGCCAGTAAGCCCAACGAAAAAGGGGCGCCACACGGGCGCCCCATCTCTGGAACGGGCCGGGATTTTCCCGGCCCTTTTCTTGTTTCGCGACGCGCCCTCAGCTCGCCACCGGAAGGGCGACAAAACGCGGCTCGCCCGCACGGCGCACCATCAACAGGATCGACTTGCGACCGGCATCGCGCGCCTCTTTGATGCGCGCTTGCAGATCCGCCAGCGAGGTCACCGGCTGTTGACCGGCCTCGGTGATCACATCGCCCGCCGTCAGCCCCTTGTCGGCGGCGGCGCCTTTGGGATCGACCGACTGCACGACCAGCCCGGCCATGTCGCGCGACACGCCAAGCTCCGCCGCGATTTCCGGCGTCAGCGGTGCCACGGTCATCCCCATCAGGTCGCTTGCGCTTTCGCTGGTATTGTCGACGCTGCCGGTGCCTTCGGCCAGCTCGCGCCGGCCCAGCGTCACCTTCAGCTCGACAGGCTTGCCGTCGCGCTGCACGGTGACATCGACCGCCTCGCCCACCGGCGCATCGGCCACGCGGCGCACCAGCTCGCGCGGATCCTCGACCGCGCCGCCCGCAAAGCTGGTGATGACATCGCCCGCCTTCATGCCGGCATCGGCGGCGGGGCCGGCCGGCACATCGGTGACCATCGCGCCCTTGGCATCCGCAAGGCCCAGCGATTCCGCGATATCCTGCGTCACCGGCTGGATCTTGACGCCCAACCAGCCGCGCCGGGTCTCGCCGAATTGCTCAAGCTGCTCGACAACCTTGCTGACCACGTTCGAGGCCATCGAGAAGCCGATCCCGATCGAGCCGCCATTGGGCGACAGGATCGCGGTGTTCACGCCGATCACCTCGCCATCCATATTGAACAGCGGACCGCCCGAATTGCCCCGGTTGATCGCCGCATCCGTCTGGATAAAGTCGTCATAGCTGCCCGACAGCGCCCGGTTGCGCGCCGACACGATCCCGGTCGAGGCCGAGAACCCCTGACCCAGCGGGTTCCCCAGCGCCAGCACCCAATCGCCCACCCGGGCCACATCGCTGTCGCCGAATTTCACGAAGGGCAGCGGCTTGTCGCTTTCGACCTTGAGCACCGCGATATCGGTCTTGTCATCCTTGCCGATGACCTTCGCGGGCAGTTTCGTGCCCGAAAAGAATTCGACCTCGATCTCATCGGCGCCGTCGATGACGTGGTTGTTGGTCACGATCAGCCCATCGGCCGAAACCACGAAACCCGATCCCAGCGCGTTCGAGCGCTGTTCGCCCTGCGGCCCGCCAAACGGGTTGCCGCCATCGGGCAGGCCCGGAAAGCCGAATTCGCGGAAAAGATCGCTGAACGGGCTGCCCTCGGGCAGTTGCGGACCGCGCGCGAGCGGCGTGGACACGGTGGCGGTGGTGGTGATGTTGACGACCGCGGGGCTGACCTGTTCGACCAGGTCGGCAAAGCTTTCGGGCATCACCTGCTGGCGGCGGGCCTGGCTTTCCGGCGCCTTGAGCGGCTCGTTCTGATTGGCCGCAGCCTGGGCCGTGTCGGCCGTCGCCGATTGCTGGGCCAGGGCCGGTGACAGCGCCAATAGCAATGCAAGCCCCGATGCGGTCAAAAGGTAACGGGGTGAAGTCTTGTTCATCTGATCTGCCTCCTGTCGTGCCGGAACCCGTGTCCGCGTCCCGACAATCTGCTCACTTTCAAGGGGATTTGCGACCCCGTTGCAAATGAACCACGCTCTCGGAGGATGAACTGATCGTGACTTGCACCAAAAGTCCAGAGCGGCCTTTGCGCCGCGGCCCGCCATCCCCCACACCGGACGGTGCGACGCAGAGTGACATGACGCTGACACGCGATGCTGCTAGACTGGGTGCGACGCCGACGCGATGGCGTCGGATGGCATTGCCGCTTGCAGCCGGGGCGGAACTGCTGTCTCGTGACGCAACCGAAGTGCAGAGGCCGGGCCGGGGTCGACAGGAATGAATACGCGCAACTTGCCGGAAAGCGCCGGCGCCACCGCGCCGGACGGCACGCCCGCCCGCGGGGGCCGGCCCAATCAGGTCGGCTTGCGGGTCTATCGCCAGCCGCTGGTCACCAATGTCTCGGCCGCGCGCTGGCTGCTTTTGGCCATCGTGGCGGCCTCGATCTATTTCTTTCACGGCTTTCTGGTGCCGGTCCTTGCGGCGGCGGTGATCGCGCTGGCCAGCTGGCCGATCCGCGACCGCGCGGCCTTCGGGCTTGGGCTTGGCAGGACGGGGGCCGCGGCGCTTCTGGTGCTGGTGCTGGTCTGTTTCCTGCTGGTTCCGATCGCGATGGCGCTGGCCTATGCGTTCCGCGAATTGCGCGACTGGATCAGCTGGGCGATCATGGTCAACGGCATGGGCGCACCGACGCCCGCATGGCTAGCCGGCCTGCCCCATATCGGCGACTGGTTCGACAAGAGCTGGCAGACCTATATCGGCCGCCCCGGCGGCATCAGCGAGATCGTGCAGCTGGTCAGCGGCTCGAATATCGGGGCGATCTATCGCGGCGCGATCACCGCCGGCACCATGACCTTTCACCTGGCGCTGACGCTGCTTTTCATGCTGATCACGCTGTTCGTCCTGTATCGTGACGGCGACAAGATCGTGGCCCAGATCGATCAGGTCGGCCGCCGCATCCTGCCCGAACGCTGGAGCAGGCTGTCGCGCGTCGTCCCCGCCACGATCAGCTCGACCGTGACCGGGATGACGCTGATCGCCATTGGCGAGGGCGTCATTCTGGGCACCGCCTATTGGATCGCGGGCGTGCCCTCGCCGGTGACATTCGGCGTCCTGACCGGGTTCATGGCGCTGATCCCCGGCGGCGCGCCGCTCAGTTTCACACTGGTTTCGGCCTATCTGGTGGCCAGCGGATCGCCGCTAGCCGGGGCGGGGCTCTTCATCTGGGGCACTTGCGAGCTGTTCATCGTCGACAAGACCATCCGCCCGCTGCTGGTCGGCGGGCCGGTCAAGCTGCCGTTTCTGCCGACCTTTTTCGGGCTGATCGGCGGGGTCAAGACCATGGGCATCGTCGGGCTGTTCGTCGGCCCGGTGCTGATGGCGCTGCTGGTTTCGATCTGGCGCGAATGGCAGCGCGAGATCGCCGATGACGATGCCCGCAATGGCGGATCCGCGGGCGGAACCGAAGCCGCGCCGCAGGGCAGTGCCGAACATGGAACTCCAGCCAGGCCGGAAACCGGCCGGCACTGAAACCGCATATGAAGATCCTAGGCAGGCCGACAGCCACATTGCTTAGCTTTTAATCTAGGCACAACACGGCATATAAATTCAGGGCAATTTGCCATTAACGTGAAGAGCCGAGCACTCCAGCGGCGCTAAAACCCTCAAACATCAGCCTAAAGGTCTTGAGCGAGAGTCATAAATTTTGCAGCGCGCTCATACAAGTAATCAACTTCATTTTGGTCTCGTCGCGTTGCAGTTATCAATGTCCCAGACTGAATATTGAGGATTCCGACCCCTGCCGAGTCTGGCTTTGACAATTGTAGCAGAGTAAGCAACCCTCGCTCTTTCTTTCGAGGTAGCTGCTCTTTGCCGAAATGTAGAAAAATAATTCTTCTTTGGTTGTTCGCTTCCGTGCGCAAGTACCACGAAGTTGTAACGTGTAGGCCAAAAATTTCCACATCAAGAGGGCTATGCCCTTGCCAAATGAGCGCGTGATCCTCTTTTAAATCTAGGTAGTTTTGGCACAAAATCTTATAACCAGAGGACTTATTTGCAGATACCCTTGAATGAAGATCTAAAAAATCTCTAGGTGAAATTTTTCCCTCCTCAAGAGAGGTCATTGCTGCTCGAAACTGCTTGTAACGATCCCTCGCTGGATCATAGGGCAAATTAAGATCAGCAACGATGCTTTTCACGCTAGCCCTATCCCTTCGCTTGTCTCCATACGCAAAATCAACGAACAGGGTACCTCTAATTTTCATGCCCCTTCCCCTCTTGGCCTCATGTGGAATATTAAGGTTCCGAAAGAAAAAATAAACAACTTTTGGATTTGGGGCATCATCGAGTAGTGGCGGCTTTGTCCTCTAAAATCACTGTATCTCCCCGACAACATCGTCCACGAGAAAGGGGCCGGACAAAACGTCCGGCCCCTTTCATGTCTCGCCCCGCTCAGTTCGCGGGCGCGATGACCGGCTCCTCCTGCGGCGGGCTGGCCAGTGATTCCGGCATCGGCGTCAGCGTGACCCCGGCGGCGGCGCCCAAGGGCTGGCCATCGCGGTTGGTTTCGGTCGGTGCGACGGCCTCTTCGGCGACGCCGGTCGCGGCATCGCTTGCCGTCCCGGCCGGGGCGGTGTCCGCCCCCGCTTCGTCCGCCTGCGCGCTCTGCTCGGGGCTGGCCGGGCGTGGAACCGGATTGGCCTTGTCCGAACCGTCGCTGCGCAGATAGTCGAAGAATTCGCCCTCGGGCTGGATCACCAGCGCGCTGTTTTCCCCGCGCAACGACCGCTCATACGAGGTCATCGAACGGGTAAAGGCGAAGAATTCGGGATCGCGGCCAAAGGCATCGGCATAGATGGCGTTGCGGCGGGCATCGGCTTCACCGCGCACCACCTCGGCCTTTTTGCGCGCCTCCGAGGTCAGCTCGACCACGGTGCGGTCGGCGGCGGCGCGCACGCGCTGCGCGGCCTCGCCCCCGCGGGCGATCTCGTCTGCGGCCTCGCGCTCGCGCTCGGCGCGCATCCGGGCATAGGTCGCGGTCAGGTTCTGTTCCGGCAGATCGGTCCGGGTCAGCCGCACGTCGATGACGCGCACGCCCAGATCCTCGGCCTCGGAACGGGCCAGATCGCGGATGCGGTTCATCAGCGGCGTCCGGTCATCCGACAGCACCGTGGTCGAGGGAACAGAGCCCAGAACCTGGCGGATGGCGCTGTTGATGATCGAATCCAGCCGCTCCTGCACGCGCGGCAGGCCCAGCCCCTGCGTCGCCTGATAGACGCGCTGCGCGTCGACCACCTGCCAGCGGGCAAAGGCGTCGACAACCAGACGGCGGTCATCCAGCGGCGTGACCTCCATCGGGCTGGTCGGCAGGCCCAGGATCCGGGCGTCGTATTTGACCACCGAATCCAGCAGCGGCACCTTGATGCCAAGGCCGGGATTTTCGCGTACCGTCACCACTTCGCGGAAACGCAGCACCAGCGCGCGTTCGCGCACATCGACGATATAGATCGAGCTGAAGATCAGGACCGCGATCACCACCAGCGCCGGCAGAGCCAGCGTCGAAAGGAAACGTTTCATCAGTTCGTCCCCCCTTCGCTGGTGCCGCGCGGGGCCGTGCCCGTCCCCGGGCGCAGCTGATCCAGCGGCAGATAGGGCACCACGCCCTGACCGCCCTCGCCGTCCAGAATGACCTTGTTCACGCTGCCCAGGACCCTTTCCATGGTTTCCAGATACATCCGGCGCCGCGTCACTTCGGGCGCCTTGACATATTCGTCATAGACCGAGTTGAAGCGCGCGGCCTCACCCTCGGCGGTGTTGACGGCCTCGGCGCGGTAAGCCTCGGCGCGTTCGATCACGGCGGCGGCTTCACCGCGCGCGCTGGCCAGCACCCGGTTGGCATAGGCGTCGGCCTCTTTTTCCAGCCTGTCGCGCTCTTGCTGGGCGGCCTGCACCTCGCGGAAGCTGTCGATCACCTCGCGCGGCGGGTCGGCGCGGTCCAGGTTGACCCGGACGATGTTGATCCCCGCCTCATAGAGGTCCAGCGTGCGCTGAACGGCCTCTTGCAGCTCGGCGCGGATGGTTTCGCGGTCGCGGTTTAGGATCGGCGCCAGTTCCGAACGCGCCACGATGTCGCGCATCGCGGATTCGGCCACGGCCCGGATCGTGCCCTGCGGATCGGCCAGGTTGAACAGATACTGTTCCGGGTCCGAGACGTTCCAGACCACCTGATAGCCCATGTCGACGATGTTCTGATCGCGGGTCAGCATCAGCCCGCTATCCATCGGACCACCCTGCCCCAGACCGATCTCGGTCACGCGCTCACCGGTGGCCTGCACGATTTCCTTGGTCACGACCGGCCAGGGCGCAAAGTTCAGACCCGGCGTGCCGATGGCATAGGGCCGGCCGAACAAAAGCTCGACCGAACGCTCGCCCTCGTCGACGGTATAGAAGGACATGAAGGACCAGACGACCACGGCGCCCAGCCCGATCAGCCCCCATGCGCCCCGGCCCAGCTGGAACTGCGGCCCCTGCGGCCGGCGCGGACCGCCGCCACCGGGACGCTGGCCGTTGCCCGAGGCCTTGCCGCCCATCAGCACCCGCAGGCGATCCTGACCCTTGCGGACCAGTTCTTCGATCTCGGGCATCTGGTCGCCGCGGCGTGGACCCTGCGGCTGTTGATCGTCGCCGCCCTGATCGCCCCCGGCATTGCCCCAGGGGCGTCCGCCCCCCTGCGGCGGCTGTCTGCCGCCCTTGCCGTCATCTCCGCCACCGCCCCAAGGGCCTTGTCCCGCCATTAAACTCTTGCCTCATCCTGTGTCAGGGTTGTTTTCGAAACTGGTGGTTTCGGCCTGAAATTCAAGCCGAAACCACCGCTTTGTCAGCATTGTCACCGCCGATGCGGCGCGTGGGCTTGCGCATCGTCACCAGCTCTTCGGCAAGCGTCGGATGCACGGCCATCGCCGCGTCGAAATCGGCCTTGGTCGCGCCCATGCCCATCGGAATGGCGACCATCTGGATCATTTCGCCCGCCTCGGGGCCAAAGATATGACAGCCAAGCACCTTGTCGGTCCCGGTCTCGACGATCAGCTTCATCACCGCCCGCACCTCTGAGCCGCCGAATAGCGAGCGCATCGGCCGGAAGCTGGCGACATAGACATCCGCCGGGCCGCGCGCCGCCGCCTGTTCCTCGGTCAGGCCCACGGTCGCAAGCTCGTGCGGGCGGGTATAGACGGCGCTGGCGACCAGGCTGTGATCGACCTTGCGCGGTTTGGCGCCAAAAACGGTATCGGCAAAGCTGTGGCCTTCGCGGATCGCGACCGGGGTCAGGTTGACCCGGTCGGTCACATCGCCCACCGCATAGATCGACGGGACCGAGGTCTGCGACCATTCATCCACCACGATCTCGCCCTTGCGGCCAAGCTTGACGCCCAGCTCTTCCAGCCCAAGCCCCTGCGTATAGGGGGCGCGGCCGGTGGCGAACATCACCGCTTCGAACACTTCGCTGCTGCCATCCTTGAAGGTGACGCGCACCGAGGACGCGCCCTCGCGGTCCAGCCGTTCGGGCGCGGCGCCCAGCCGCAGATCGACCCCGATCATGCGCAGCTGTTCGGTGACGTGGCGGCGCATCTCGTCGTCGAAACCGCGCAGCACCGCATCGCCGCGATAGGCCAGCACGGTATCGCTGCCCAGCCCCTTGAGGATGGTGGCGAATTCGCAGGCGATAAAGCCGCCGCCCACGACCAGCACCCGCCCGGGCAGGCGCTCCATGGTGAAAAGATCGTCCGAGATCATCCCGAGTTCCTGTCCCGGAATGCCCGGAAGCTGCGGGCGGCCGCCCACGGCGATCAGGATATGCTTGGCGGTGATGCGCTGCCCGTCGGCCAGCTCGACGGTATGGGCGTCAAGGATGCGGGCGCGCTGTTTGTGAATATCGACCCCGGCGCCTTGCAGACCGCCGGTATAGGCACCCTCAAGCCGGTCCAGCTCGCGTTCCAGCTTGTGATGGAAATGCGGCCAGTCAAAATCCCCCGACTGCGCCTCGGGCCAGCCATAGCCGCGCGATTCCGCCGCCATGGCCCCCGCCTGCGAGGCGAATATCATCAGCTTCTTGGGCACACAGCCACGGATGACGCAGGTGCCGCCCATCCGCGATTCCTCGGCCAGGCCGACATGGACGCCATATTCGCTGGCGGCGATGCGCGCCGCGCGCACCCCGCCCGAGCCGCCGCCGATGACGAAAAGGTCATAGTCGAAATTCATTCGAAATCCTCGCGTTGCAGTTCCACGACCGAGCCGTCCGGACGGCCGATGATCGCAACATGGCAGATATTCAGGAAAAGCCCGTGTTCAACCACCCCCGCGATCCGCGACAGCCGATCGGCCAGCGCCTGCGGATCGGGAATCGCCTCAAGCGCGAGGTCGAGGATCAGGTTCCCCTCATCGGTCAAAAGCGGCTTATTGTCGCGCTGGCGCAGCAGAACCGGCCGCTGGCCGAGGTCCAGCGCGTCCAGCGCGCGGGTGATCAGCTTGCGCGTGGTCTGCCAGCCAAAGGGGATCACCTCGACCGGCAGGTGGAACTGGCCCAGCCGGTCCACGACCTTGCCCTGATCGGCGATCACCACCATCCGGTCCGAGGCCATGGCCACGATCTTTTCGCGCAGATGCGCGGCACCGCCGCCCTTGATCAGGTTCAGGTCGGGGTCAACCTCATCAGCACCGTCGATGGTCAGATCGAGCCAGCCGATATCGTCCAGCTCTTCGACCCGAAGGCCCAGAGAAGCCGCCAGCTGGGCCGTGGCCTTGGATGTCGCGGCGCAGCGCAGCGCAAGCCCCTCGGCCGCGGCCCGCTGTGCCAGACGGCGCACGAAAATCACCGCCGTCGAGCCGGTGCCAAGGCCCAGCCGCATACCCGGCTCGACCAGCGCGACGGCGGCGGTCGCGGCGGCATCCTTGGAAAGATCGGTGGCGGTGGCATCGGTCATGGCGGCATCCTTTGGCGCGATCATGGGCCCGGACTTGGCGGGCGGTCGGCGTAGTTATACGCAGAACCGGGCCGGGCGGCCAAGGCTGCATGCGCGTTTCGGTGGCAATCGCGGCGATTGCCTCGCGCGGCGGGCTCGCCTAAAGCTGGCGGCCATGACCCAGGGCACGACCATACCCGCGCGCTATGCCGCCATCATCACCGCCGCCGGGCGCGGCACCCGCGCCGGGGACGGACCGCCCAAGCAATGGCGCGATCTGGCCGGGCTGAGCGTGCTGGCGCGCAGCATCGCGGCCTTTTCCGCCTTTCCGCGCGTGGTGGTGACGCTGGCCCCCGAGGACATGCCCCGTGGCATCGCGGATCTGTCCGGCCCGGTCACCCTTGTCGCGGGCGGCGCGAGCCGCAGCGACAGCGTCCGCGCCGCGCTCGAAAGCCTCGAGGGCAGCGGCGTCACCCATGTGCTGATCCATGACGGCGCCCGCCCGCTGGTCCCGGCCGGGGTCATCGCGGGCGTCGTCGCCGCCCTGCGCGACGGCGCGCCCGCCGCGGCGCCCGCCCTGCCGGTCTCAGACGCGCTCTGGCGCGCCGAAGGGGGCCGCGTCACCGCCGCCGCCAGCCGCGACGGGCTTTTCCGCGCCCAGACGCCCCAGGGCTTTGCGCTGGACGCCATTCTGGCCGCGCATCGCGCCCATCCGCAGGGCGCGGCCGACGATGTCGAACTGGCGCTGGCCGCCGGCCTGCCCGTCACAGTGACGCCGGGCGACGAAAACAATCTGAAACTGACCTATCCGCCCGATTTCGCCCGCGCCGAACGCATTCTGGCCGGGCGCATTCCGGGGGAACGCAATCCGGGGGATGCCATGGATATACGTCTGGGCAATGGCTATGATGTCCATGCCTTTACCGAGGGCGATCATGTCTGGCTCTGCGGGGTCAGGATCGCGCATGACAAGGCGCTTTTGGGCCATTCCGATGCCGATGTCGGCATGCATGCGCTGACCGACGCCATCTATGGCGCGCTGGCCCAGGGCGATATCGGGCGGCATTTCCCACCCTCGGACCCGGAATGGAAAGGGGCGGAAAGCCATATCTTCCTGCGCCATGCCGCCGGGCTGGCGCGGGACATGGGCTATCGCATCTCGAACGTGGATGTGACGCTTGTCTGTGAACGCCCCAAGATCGGCCCGCATGCGCCCGCGATGACAGAGCGGCTGGCCGAGATCACCGGCATCGCCCCCGACCGCATCAGCGTCAAGGCCACCACCTCGGAACGGCTGGGCTTTACCGGGCGCGAGGAAGGCATCGCCGCCATCGCCACCGCGACGCTGATCAGGGAATAGGAAACGCCATGGTCACCATGATCACCACCTTTTTCGGCATCGGCCGGCTGCGCCCGGCGCCCGGCACCTGGGGTTCGGCGGCGGCCGTCGTGCTGGCCGTGCTGATCGCACAGGCCGGCGCGGGCTGGTTTCTGCCCATCGCCACCCTGCTCGCGGCGGGCCTGGGCTTTTGGGCGGTGCCCCGTGCCATCGCCACCAGCGCCGACAAGGATCCGTCGGAAATCGTCATCGACGAGGTCGCGGGCCAATGGCTGGCCATGTGTTTCACCGTGATCCCGCTCTGGCGGCACGGGGTCGCCATTCTTGACGCCTGGCCGGCATTCGTGGTGCCGTTTTTGCTGTTTCGGCTGTTCGACATCTGGAAACCCTGGCTGGTCGGACGGGCCGACCGGCGGGGCGACGCGGCGGGCGTCATGCTGGACGATCTCTGGGCGGGGCTTTTCGCGGGCGTGGTCTCGGTCATGCTGGCCGGGCTTTATCATGCCGTGCTGGAGCCGATGCTGTGAGCGACCCGGCAAAGGTGCTTGATCTGGCGCGCGCGCGGGGCGTGATGATCGCCACCGCCGAAAGCTGCACGGGCGGGATGATCATCGGGCGGCTGACCGATGTGGCCGGATCTTCGGATGCGGTGGACCGGGGCTTTGTCACCTATTCCAACGCCGCCAAGATCGAGATGCTGGGCATCCGCCCCGAAACCCTGGCCGCCCATGGCGCGGTCAGCGAGGAAATCGCCGCCGAAATGGCGCAAGGCGCGCTGGCGCGGTCGGGGGCCGGCATCGCGGTTGCGGTGACCGGCATCGCCGGCCCCGGCGGCTCTGAGCACAAGCCCGAAGGCCGGGTCTGTTTCGGCATCGCCGATGCCCGGGGCGCGCGGACCGAGACGGTGGAGTTCGGCCCGCTTGGTCGCGCGCAGGTGCGCCGGGCGACGGTCGATCACGCGCTGACGCTTCTGGCGCGGGCGCTGGCCCCGACCGGCCAAGCCCCAGCCTGCTAAGGCCCCAGCCAGCTAAGCCAACGCCGCCAGCGCGGCGGTTACATCGTCAAGCCCGGTGTCCCAGCCACAGACCAGCCGGATCGAAACCGGCTCGTCCGCGTCGCCATCCGCGCTTTGCGTATGCGGCCACAGATGGCAGGAAATTCCCGCAGCCAGCCCGCGCTGATAGAGCGCGCGCGGCATGGTCGCGAAAATCTGGTTCGTGGCCACGCGCTGATCAATGCGCACCCCCGGAAGCCGCGCCAACCCAAGGGCCAGCTCATGGGCCATGGCATTGGCGTGACTGGCCATCTGCAACCACAGATCCCCCTCGAGCCAGGCCAGCATCTGCGCGGCAAGATAGCGATGCTTGGAAACCAGCGCGCCGCCGCGCTTGCGCCGGAACTCCAGCTCCTCGGACAGGGCCGGGTCAAAGATCACCACCGCCTCGACCGCCATGCAGCCGTTCTTGGTCGCGCCGAGCGACAGCACATCCACCCCGACACGCCATGTCAGATCGGCCGGCGCCACATCCAGCGAGGCCAGCGCATTGGAAAAGCGCGCCCCATCCATATGCACGGCCAGACCGTGATCGCGGGCGATGCCGGCCAGCGCCGCCACCTCGTCGGGGTCATAGACCGTGCCCCATTCGGTCGCATTGGTCAGCGACAACGCGACATTGCGCCCGGCATGAACGGAATCGCGGCCATTGGCCTCAAGCGCCTCGATCAGCGCCTCGGGGGTGATCTTGCCGCCGGTGCCGGGCACCAGAACCAGCTTGGCACCGCCGGTAAAGAATTCGGGCGCGCCGGTTTCGCTGGTCTGGATATGGGCGTCCTGATGGCAAAAGACCTTGCCCCAGCCCGGCGCCATCAAGGACAGCGCCAGCGCATTGGCGGCGGTGCCGGTGGGCACGAAATGCACGGCCGCCTCGGGGGCGTCAAAGGCTTCGCGCAGGCGGTCCTGGGCGGCGGCGGTGATGCGGTCGGTGCCATAGGCCGGCACATGGCCCGCATTCGCGGCGGCCAGCGCCGCCATGATCCGCGGATGCACGCCGCCAGCATTGTCCGAGGCGAAATTCATGACAGGTCCTCGATGATATAATCCTCCCAGTCATCCTCGGTCACGGTCAGCTCGCTGATGGTCCAGCCGCGCACCGACATCCCGGCCCGATGGATCGATTCGCGATCCCCCGAAACGAGATAATGCCAGTCGTAGAGCGGCTTGCCCTCGGCGCGCAACCGATAGGCGCATGTCGCCGGCAACCACCAGGCGATCTCGCGCAGCTTGCGCGGCGTCAGCACCACACAATCGGGCACGAAGTCATGGCGATTGGCATAGCTGGTGCATTGGCAGGTCTGATCGTCCAGAAGCTTGCAGGCGACGCGGGTAAAGGCCAGCTCGCCCGTATCCTCGAATTCCAGCTTGTTCAGACAGCATTTGCCGCAGCCGTCGCAGAGCGCCTCCCATTCGGGCTTGTCCAGATCGGCCAGCGGCAGTTCCCAGAACCGCGCGCGCATCAGCGGGCCGCCAGAATGTCGCGCGCCATCGCGCTGTCGCGGTCCATCTGTTCGATCAGGGCCTGAAGGCTGTCGAATTTCGCCTCGGGGCGCAAATATTCGACCAGCGCCACCGACAGATGCTGATCGTAAAGATCACCAGCGAAATCAAAGATATGCACCTCAAGATTGGGGCGCTTGCCGTCGAACATCGGGCGCACGCCAAGGCTGGCCACGCCCTTGTAGCTGCCGCGTTCCGGGCCGGTCAGCACATCGACCAGCACCGCATAGATGCCAAGCGCCGGCAGATGCAGCCCGTCCACGGCCATATTCGCCGTCGGATAGCCCAGATCGCGGCCGCGCTTGTCGCCATGCAGCACCGCGCCATCGATGCGATGCCAATGGCCCAGCATGCGTTCGGCATCGCGGGTGCGCCCCTCGGCCAGCGCCTCACGGATCGCGGTCGAGCTGTATTCGACCCGCCCGTCGCCGATCAGCGGCGCGATGGTGACGCCAAAGCCCGCCGCTTCGCCCAGCTGGATCAGCGTCGCGGCATTCCCCGAACGCTTGCGGCCAAAGCAGAAATCGGCGCCCACGGTGACATGACGCACACCCAGCCCCGCGACCAGCACCTCACGCACGAAATCGGCCGGGCCGAAACCGGCCATGACCGCGTTGAAGGGCAGCTCATAAAGATGATCGACACCCAGCCGCGCCAGACGGTTGGCCCGCGATTCGGCATTCATCAGCCGAAAGGGCCGCGCATCGGCATCGCCGGCAAAGAATTCGCGCGGATGCGGCTCAAAGGTGATGATGCCCAAAGGCGCGTCGCAGGCCGCGCGGGCCGTGTCGATCACCGAACGGTGGCCCAGATGCACACCGTCGAAATTGCCCATGGCGACGCTGGCGCCCCGCGCATCGGCCGGCAGTCCGGTCCAGTCGTGATGGATGCGCAATCGCCACCCCCGCTGGGCCGGCAAGCGGCCCGATCAGTCGAATTTGACGGCGCGGCGGCGAAAATGCCGACGCGCCGCGTACGTTGGACCATATCGCGCGCCCGGTTGCAGGTTGCAAGCACCCTGGCCCCAGGGCCGCATGGCCGCGCGGGTCCGGCGCGCGCCCCCGGCCTGGCCCAGCCGGCCTAGCGCAGCCGGCCGATGCTATAGCGCGGATTTTCGGAACGCAGCGCCAGCCATTCGTCCAGCATGGCCGGATCGGGATGTTCGACATCGGGGCCGAACTGGTCATGCGCCAAGCCGCCGCTGACAAAGAGCGCATCGATCCCCTCGCCCGCCGCGCCCGGAATATCGGTGGCGATGCCGTCGCCCACGGCCAGATAGCGCGTATCCTCGGGCAGGCCCAGCTTGCGCCGCGCCATGTCATAGATCGGCGGATGCGGCTTGCCAAAGTAAAGCGAGGTGCCGCCCATATCCTCGTAAAGTTCGGCCAGCGCCCCCGCGCAGTAAAGCCGCTTGTCGCCCAGATCGACGATCACGTCCGGGTTCGCACACAAAAGCGGCAGCCCCGCCTCGCGCGCCAGCATCAGGCGGGCGCGGTAATCCTCGGGGACTTCGGTTAGATCGTCGAAAAGACCGCAGCAGACGATGCCCTCGGCACGGTCCAGCGGCACCCGGGTGATCGCCGGCGCGTCCCGCCATTCGGCCGGGATATCGGTGAAGAACCCTTCGTCCTTGGGCTGGGCAATGGCCCAGACCTTGCGCCCCACGGCGCCCGCGAACATCGCATCCTGCGCCGCGTCGCCCGAGCTGACGATCAGGTCATAGGCGTCCTCGGGCACGCCCATGCGCTGCAACTGGGCCTGCACATAGGGCGCGGGGCGCGGCGCGTTGGTCATCAAGACCACGCGCCCGCCCCCGGCCCGGAAGTCCTGCAAGGCGGCGACCGCGGCCGGATAGGGCGCGACGCCGTTATGCAGACAGCCCCACAGGTCGCAGAACAGCACGTCGTAATCGGCCGCGATCTCGGCCAGCGAATTGATGATCTGCGTCATGGGGCGTTTCCTCAGACGGCCAGCGCCGGGATGATCTGCTTTTTGCGCGACATGATGCCGGGCAGCACCACGGTATCGCCCGCCACCGTCGCGCCGAAGCTTTTCTCGGCCACTTGCTTGACGAAGTCATTGGGGACGAGCAGCGTGGCTTCCTCGTTCAGGATGTCGACGATGAACAAGAGCACCTCGTCGGCGCCATCGGCGGCGGCAACGCCGGGCATCGCGGCCATCAGCGAAGCCTTGCGGTCCAAAAGCACCTTGGGCGCCGTGGTTTCCAGAACCGAGACGCGCAGCTGCTTGCCGCCCAGCTCGTATTCCTTGCTGTCCATGCGCAACAGCGCATCGTCGGCAAACGCGCTGACATCGGATTTCGCGGCAAACATCTCGGCGGCGAAATCGGGGATCGAGACACCCAGATCGGCGGCCAGCTTTTCGGCCACGAAACGGTCATGCGGCGTCGTGGTCGGGCTGCGGAATTCCAGCGTGTCCGACAGGATGCAGGTCAGCATCGCGCCCTTGATGCCGCGCGGCGCGCGGGCCAGATCCTCGTCGCCCATCAGGTCGTGCATGATGGTCGCGGTGCAGGCCAGCGGACGGATGGTGATGTTGATCGGCAGCCGGGTCTTGATGCCGCCGGCCAGCAGGTGGTGGTCGATGATTTCGATCACCTCGGCATCATTGATCGAATCGGGCAGCTCGGCGGGGTTGTTGGTGTCGACGATGACGCATTTGTCGCCCGCCGCCACATCCGCGATGATCTGCGGCTTGGGCAGGTCCCATTTGCCCAGCATCCAGGCGGCCTCGGTATTGGGCTCGCCTTGCAGGACGGCCACGGCCGGCTCCTTGCGGATTTCGGACAGATACCAGGCCCAGACGATGGGCGAGCCGGTCGAATCGGTGTCGGGGGCCTTGTGGCCGAATACCTTGATCATGGGGATCCCCTGAGGATTTGTCGGAAAATTCGCGCGCCTTATAGGGGCGCGCGGGGCAAATGTCTATCAACCCAGCGAGGCCGCAGCATTCACCGCCAGCGCCAGCACCACGGTGTTGTAGTAAAAGGCAAAGCTGGAATGAAACAGCGTCAGCCTCCGCATCCGGGTGCTGAGCGTGGTCACATCGGCGGTCTGTGAGGCAAGGCCGATGGTAAAGCTGTAATAGAGAAAATCCCAAAGCCGCGCGTCCTGATCATCGGCCAGTCCCGGAAAGCCAAGATCGCGCGCCATATGCCCATGGGCGTCGCGCGCATACCACAGGCTGGCATAATGGAACGCCATCATGGAATGCACCATCAGCCAGCCCAGCGGCACCGACACGATGGCAAGCGCCGGGCGCAGCACAAAGCCGGAATGCGGGTTCTGGATGGTCATCAGAATCGCCACCAGACTGGTCAGGATCGCAGCCGTGGCCAAAACGACGATGACCGGCATGCCCTCGTCATCCTCATCGGCGCGGTCGCGCAGGCTGTCGGAATCCCAGTTGCGCACCATCAGCGCCGACAGGATCAGAAAGCACAGGTTGAAGCCGACCGAAAAGATCAGCACCCGGTCGATGATTTCCATGCGGTAATTGACCAGCCCCAGCGCCAGCCCGATCACAAAGCTGATCAGAAAGCGGCTGTGCCGCAACAGATCGCGCAGCATCAGAGAGGCGTCTGCTGATGCTGGATGATCCGCCAGTCGCCCGCGCGCCGGATCCAGGTGGTGGTGCAAAGCGCCCGGAAGGCATCCGCCCCCGCCCGGCGCAGCGTCGCGCGATAGGCCAGAAGACAGACCTCGTCGGTTTCCACCGTGGCGCGGTCGGTCATGGTGATTTCCTGCCAGCGCGGCACCGATTGCAGGGCGGCGATCACGCCGCTGCGGTCGAGGATGCCGGTATTGGCAAAGACCATCACACAGGCCGGGTCGATCTTGCGCGCCGTCTCGGCCACGCCGCCAAGCCAGAATTCCCGTTCCTCGCGCCAGAGCTCATCCGCCATTGCCGATCCCCTCCACATTGATCGGGCTGATGGTCCAGCCCGCACGTTCCAAAAGCCGCAGCACGCCATGCTCGCCCGGCAGGTGCAGCGCGCCGAAACCGACGACGATGGCCTTGCCCTGAACGCCGGCCGCGGCGGCGGCGTTTTCGATCGGGGCGATCCAGCCCTCGTTGCGCCGGTCCATCAGCCGGTCCTGTGCCAGCTGCATCTGCTGGTCGACCTGGGTCCGGCCCAGCCCCGAATTGGCATAGGCGTCAAAGCGGCCGAATTCCCACATCAGCCAGCTTTCCCCCGCGAAATAGGCATCCGACAGGGTCACCGCATAATCATCGGCATATTCCGCCGCGGGCATCGCGGTGCGGATCATGTCCTCTTCTTCGCTCAGCGACATGCCCGTGAACAGCGTCAGCACCGTATCCCATGGTTCGAGCGCCCGGACCGGCACATCGGCGGCCCGGGCCTTTTCGATCAGCAGATGGTCAAGCCCGCCCGCATCGCCCCGTTCCTCGACAATGCGCATCATGCAGGGCGAAATCCCCAGCATGACCGCGACATACCACGGCCGCAGCTTGGCCGCGACGACATCGGGCAGCCCGCGCTGTTCCAGCGCCACGGAAAGCGTCCGCCATTCCTCGGGCGTCAGCCGTTCGGGCAAGGTCGGCCCGCTGGCATTCACGATCAGCGCCGGATCGTCCTGAAGCGCCTTGGCCAGCTTGGCCTCGTCCTCGGGGCCGGCCTCGACCAGCAGGGCGCCGGCACGGTCGATCTCGGGGCCAAAGCGGGCCATGGCAAGATCGTGGCGGGGATCGGCGAAATGATAGGTGCCGATCAGCGTGACCCGCATGCCGCCCTTTTCCGCCCGCCAGAACAGGCCGCGATGATAGGGCACGGCCTCGGTGGCGGCGCGCAGCTCGGCCAGCTGCGCGGGGGGCATCGCCTCAAAGAGGTTCTGCCCAGCACATTCCTGCGCGGCGGCCGGCAAGGCGGTGGGCAAAACGGCGGGCAAGGCCAGCGCCAGCGCGGCAAAAAGGGCGGTCACGGTCCGTTTCAGCAGCATGGGATCCTTTCCGGCAACTCCTGCGTGCAGCATGGCATGCGCGCGCGCGTGGCGCCAGCCCGGCCGCTAGCGCGGCGGCACCGGCAGCTCTTGCGGCAGGGGCGCCTCGGCGATCACCGCGCGCCAGATGCGTTCCACCTGTGCGGCCTTGGCGGCCCAGGTGAAATCGCGCATCACCCGCGCCTGTCCGGCCCGCGCCATATCCGGCAGCACGCCCGGATTGGCGGCGATGGCCTGCAACCGCTCGCGCAGCTCGGCGACCAGCTGGGCGCGGCTGCCCATGGGCACGCGAAACCCGGTCGTGTCATCGACCAGCTCGCCCGGCCCCGCGTAATCGGCGATCACCGGCACCACGCCAAGCGCCATCGCCTCAAGCACGACCCCGCCGCCGAATTCGCGCACCGACGGAAAGACCAGCAATTGCGCCCGCGCCGCCACCGCCTGCACCTGAGCATGCTCAAGCCAGCCATGCAGGGTGACCGCATCGCCCACCCCTTCGCGCGCGATCAGCTCGCGCAGGTGGTCGGCCTGCGGGCCGTCGCCGATGATGTCCAGCACCAGCGCCCCCTGACGCAACAAGGGCAGCGCCGCCTCGATCGCCATATCCGCGCCCTTATAGGGCACCAGCCGGCCGATAAAGCAGCCCCGCAGCGGCAGCGTCCCCGGCTGCGGCGCGGTCAGGCTGAAACGTGCCGGGTCGATGGCGTTTTCGGGCAGCCAGACGGTCTTGGGCTGATACCTGGCCGGGATCTCGCCCCGCGTATGCAACGAGCCGCAGATGATGGCGGCAGCATCGCGCAGCATCGCCCCCCGCCCCGGCAGCGCCTTATAGATGCCGCGAATATAGGACAGCCATTCCTTTTCGCGCCGCCGCTCGGCATCGAACCCCTTGGGCCATGGCACGCCGCCATTCAGCGGCCCCAGCACGAACGGCACCCCCGCGCGCCGGCACAGAGGCGCAAGGCGGCTGTTGGCGGTCGGCGTCAAGGGCGTGATGCGATGGACCAGATCGTATTTCCCCGCCCGGATATCCTCTCCGAAGGCGCGCCAGACCAGCCGCTCGAAATAGCCATAGCCCAGCGTCGAGACGGCGGTCTTGATCGTCCAGCCGACGCCCTTGCCCATGCTCAGCCGTTCGGCCGCGCGCCACAGGGGGGCGGCGATCTTTTCGCTGTCGATGGCGGTGAAATCCCGCCCCTCGATCAGGCCGGCGCGCAGGAACGCGTCGCGGTTGCGGATCTGGGTGACGATATGGACATCGGCCACCTCGCGCAGCGCGCGGGCCAGCGACCAGCCCACCAGCGGCACCGAAACCCATTCGGGATTGGCGGCCTCTGCGATGAGCAAGACTTTCAAACCTTTGTCCAAACCCGCCCTCATCCGCTTTTGTACCGACCGGCCAGTCTTGGCCTAGCCGCCGGGCGGAATCCCCGTCAAGCGGATTTCGCCGCCAAATTTCGCCATCCCCAGCCGTTGACAGCCCCGGATACGGCCCCTAGATGTTCGGCATTGGCACTCACCGGATGTGAGTGACAACAACGAGACACTGCAACCTGAAACACCGGAGTGTTCCATAATGGCTTTCAAACCGCTGCACGACCGCGTTCTGGTCCGTCGCGTCGAGTCGGACGAAAAGACCAAGGGCGGCCTGATCATCCCCGACAGCGCCAAGGAAAAACCCGCCGAGGGCGAAGTTGTCGCCGTTGGCGAGGGCGCGCGCAAGGATTCGGGCGAGCTGATCGCCCCCTCGGTCAAGGCCGGCGACCGCGTGCTGTTCGGCAAATGGTCGGGCACCGAAGTCACCATCGACGGCGCTGAGCTGCTGATCATGAAGGAAAGCGACATCCTGGGCATCATCGCCTGATCGTCCTTTCCCGATAACACATTTCAAGGAGAAGCCAAATGGCTGCTAAGGAAGTCAAGTTCGGCACCGACGCCCGCGACCGCATGCTGAAAGGCGTGAACATCCTCGCCGATGCGGTGAAGGTCACGCTGGGCCCCAAAGGCCGCAACGTGGTGATCGACAAATCGTTCGGCGCCCCCCGCATCACCAAGGACGGCGTTTCGGTCGCCAAGGAAATCGAGCTGGCCGACAAGTTCGAAAACATGGGCGCCCAGATGGTCCGCGAAGTCGCTTCGCGCACCAATGACGAGGCTGGCGACGGCACCACCACCGCCACCGTGCTGGCCCAGGCCATCATCAAGGAAGGCCTGAAATCGGTCGCCGCCGGTCTGAACCCGATGGACCTGAAGCGCGGCATCGATCTGGCCACCACCAAGGTCGTCGAGGCCATCAAGGCCGCCTCGCGCCCGGTGAACGACAGCGACGAAGTCGCCCAGGTCGGCACCATTTCGGCCAATGGCGAAGCCCAGATCGGCCGCTTCATCGCCGACGCCATGCAGCGCGTGGGCAATGAAGGCGTGATCACCGTCGAAGAGAACAAGGGCCTGGATACCGACGTCGAAGTCGTCGAGGGCATGCAGTTCGACCGCGGCTACCTGTCGCCCTATTTCGTGACCAACCCCGAGAAGATGGTCGCCGAACTGGAAGACGCCTATATCCTGCTGCACGAAAAGAAACTGTCGTCGCTGCAACCGATGGTCCCGCTGCTCGAGGCCGTGATCCAGTCGCAAAAGCCGCTGCTGATCATCGCCGAGGATGTCGAGGGCGAAGCCCTGGCCACGCTGGTCGTCAACAAGCTGCGCGGCGGTCTGAAAATCGCGGCCGTGAAAGCCCCGGGCTTCGGCGATCGCCGCAAGGCCATGCTTCAGGACATCGCGATCCTGACCGGCGGTCAGGTCATCTCGGAAGACCTGGGCATGAAGCTGGAAAACGTCACGACCGACATGCTGGGCCGTGCGAAGAAAGTTTCGATCAACAAGGACAACACCACCATCGTCGATGGCGCCGGTGAAAAATCCGAGATCGAAGCCCGCGTCAGCCAGATCCGTCAGCAGATCGAGGAAACCACCTCGGACTACGACAAGGAAAAACTGCAAGAGCGCGTGGCCAAGCTGGCCGGCGGCGTTGCCGTGATCCGCGTCGGCGGCATGACCGAAGTCGAAGTGAAAGAGCGCAAGGACCGCGTTGACGATGCGCTGAACGCAACCCGTGCAGCGGTTCAGGAAGGCGTTGTCGTCGGTGGCGGCGTGGCGCTGGTTCAGGGTGGCAAGGCTCTGGAAGGCCTGAAAGGCGAGAACTCGGATCAGGACGCCGGCATCGCGATCATCCGTCGCGCGCTGGAGGCCCCGATGCGCCAGATCGCCGAAAACGCAGGCGTCGACGGCGCTGTCGTGGCCGGCAAGGTCCGCGAGTCGAGCGACAAGTCGTTCGGTTTCAACGCCCAGACCGAAGAATATGGCGACATGTTCAAGTTCGGCGTGATCGACCCGGCGAAAGTCGTGCGCACCGCGCTGGAAGACGCCTCGTCGGTGGCCGGCCTGCTGATCACCACCGAAGCCATGATCGCCGAAAAGCCGGAACCCAAGGGCGCCGCTGGCGGCATGCCCGACATGGGCGGCATGGGCGGCATGGGCGGGATGATGTAATCATCCGCCTTTGGCGAGAAATTGGCCGTCCCGAAAGGGGCGGCCTTTTTCGTTGCAAGGGGCGTCCTTTGCGACCTGCGATCAATTCCGGGGACCGGGCCATATCCGGCTCAGCCCTGGACAGGGTCGCAATCGTAAAATGTTTCCGCGTCCCCATCGGGTGGCAAACGATGCAGCACGGACGAGATGCGAAATCCCATTGGCCTGCCGTTGACTGGCAGCTGGACGAGATCACCGACCGAAATATTCGGCGCAAATCCGGTGACCATATATGAATAGAATGGCCGATCACCCGGCTTCTCAACGAAATGCAGCTTGTAGGGCATCGAAAGGCACTCCTCATGAAAATGAACAGTGCCCTTTATGATAACACAGGCCCGTGCGGCTGAATAAGCGTTCAATCGGCGCGGACCGCCCTGTCCGTCCCCCGGCAACGACCCGTCACAGGAAACAGCTTTCCGCCGCGATCTGTCCGGCCAGCGCGGCACGCGCGGTCAAAAGTTCACCCTCCAGCCGCGCCACATCGGCGGCAAGCTTTCTTTCAGCCTCAGAGCCGCTGCGGATCTCGGCCGGATAGCGCGACATGATCCGCGCCGCATCCCCCATATCCCCAGCGGCATCGCCCGCACCGATATCGCCCGCGCCATCCCCTGCATCCGCAACAAGTGCGGCAACGGTGATCAGCAGGCTGTCGATCGCGCGCTGCATCGGCGCCGGATCGTCGTTCAGGATCAACCACATCGTCGCCCCTTCAAGGGCGCCCAGACTGTCCTCGGCCAGCTTTTCGGCGACCTCGGCCGCAAGCCCGGTCGCCAGCACGGCGCGGCAGAGCGCCAGCAATTCGTCGAAAAAGGCCCGGTTCGCGGTCACGATCCCATCATCGCCCGCGCCATCATATAACAGATGCATCCCGATACAGCGCTTTGCCCCGCCAAGATAATCCGCGATCCCCTCAAGCAGCGCGCGATACCGCATGCAGAGGGTCGGCCCCGGCGCCGCGATGGCGGTCAGTTCCGACAGGGTCAGGCTCAGCGCCGCACGCGCCAATTCGTCCTTGCCCGAAAAGCGGGTGTAGAGACTGGCTTTCTGCACGCCCACGCGCCGGGCCAGCTCGCCCATCGAAAACCCCGCATATCCCAGATCGCGGAACATCGCCCGCGCCTCGACGATGATCGCATCGCGTGTGGTCTTTGCCATTGCCGCCCCAAAAAACTACCGCTAGATAGCTAAAGCTACCTATCGGTAGGTTTAGCGGGAGCTGGCAGAGGACGCAACCATGCAAGACGACCTTGGCGCGGTGCCCGACCGGGCGTTGGGACATGACGGCGAACTGGATATGCGGGAACGGTTCCCCGACCCCTATCACTGGAACGAGACCAATCTGGCGGCGATGATACAGTCCCGGATCAGCCCCGCACTGGCGCGGTTCATCGAGGCGCAGCCGTTTTTCTTTATCGCCACGGCAAATCGCGACGGTCATTGCGATTGCAGCTTTCGCGGCCGGGAATACAGCCTTGCGGGCCGGCCCCTGCCGGCGCTGAAGGTACTGGATGCGCAAAAACTGATCTTTCCCGATTTCAGCGGCAACGGGCTTTACAATTCGCTGGGCAATATCCGGGTCAATCCACATATCGGCATGCTGTTCATGGATTTCGAACATCAGCGCCGGGCGCGCCTGAACGGCATTGCCACCATCGCCCTGCCCGATCCGCAAGCCGCCGCGCTCTGGCCGACGGCGCAGGCCTGTATCGAGGTCCGGGTCGAACAGGCCTATGGCAATTGCCCCGCCCGCATCCCCCGGATGCAGATCCATCAAGACAGCGACATGGCATTCAGCTGATCCCCCGCGAACACGGCCACCGGGCGAAAGATCCGCCCGGCGCTATTCCCGCCCGGCCAGATCCAGCCATTCCTCTTCGGCGGCGGCCAGTGCGGCCTGCCGTTCGGACAGGCCCTCGCTGGCTTTCTGAAATTTGGCCGGCGCGGTTGAGAACAGGTCCGGCTGGGCCAGGAACTCGGTCAGCTTGCCGATCTCGGCCTCAAGCCGTTCCATGACGCCGGGCAATGCCTCAAGGCGCTTTTTCTCGGTAAAGCTCAGGCCGCTGCGGTCCGGCGCGGGCTTTGGCGCATCGGTTTCGGCAACCGGGGTCGGGCCCGGTTTCGCGGCCTCAATGACCGGCGCATCCTCGGGCCGCTGGGCGCGGTAATCGGACCAGCCGCCGGGATAGATCACCGCGCGGCCATCCCCCTCCATCGCGATGGTGGTCGTGGCCACGCGGTCGATGAAATCGCGGTCATGGCTGACCAGCAGCACGGTGCCATCGTAATCGCCCAGAATGTCCTGCAACAGATCCAGCGTCTCGACATCCAGATCGTTGGTCGGCTCGTCCAGCACTAAAAGGTTCGAGGGATGCGCCATGATCCGCGCCAGCAAAAGCCGCGCCTTTTCGCCGCCCGACAGGCTGCCCACCGGGGCGCGGGCCTGCGCGTCGTCAAAGAGAAAATCTTTCAGATAGGCCACGACATGGCGCGGATTGCCGCGCACCATCACCTGATCCGACCGGCCCGAAACCCGCATCGACGGATCCCCCGTCATCGCGTCCCACAGGCTGACGGTTTCGTCGATGGCGCTGCGCGTCTGGTCAAAGACCGCGATATCCAGGTTGGTGCCGTGCCTGACCTCGCCGCTATCGGGCGCGATCTCTCCGGTCAGCATCTTCAGAAGCGTGGTCTTGCCGACGCCGTTCGGGCCGACAAAGGCCACGCGGTCGCCGCGCAGCACCCGCAGGTCAAAGGGCTTCAGGATGGTGCGCGCGCCAAAGCTTTTCGAGATGCCCTTGGCGTCGATCACGCGCTTGCCCGATTGCTGGCCGGCATCCAGTTCCATCGCGGCGGTGCCCTGACGGCGGATCTGGCCGGCGCGTTCCTCGCGCAGCGCGGCCAGCGCGCGGACACGGCCCTGATTGCGCTTGCGCCGCGCGCTGATCCCCTCGACAGCCCACCGGGCCTCGGCCTTGATCTTGCGATCCAGCTTGTGGCGGGCCTCATCCTCGGCGGCCCAGGTGGTTTCGCGCCAATCCTCGAAATATTCAAAGCCGCGATCCTGCCGGCGCACCTCGCCACGGTCGATCCACAGCGTGCCGCGCGTCAGCGCGCGCAGAAAGGCGCGGTCATGGCTGATCAGCACGAAAGCGGCCTTGGTCGTGGAAAGCTGTTCCTCAAGCCAGCCGATGGCCTCGATATCCAGATGGTTCGTCGGCTCATCGAGCAGCATCAGTTCCGGCGCCTCGGCCAGAAGCCGCGCCAGCGCCGCGCGGCGCCGTTCCCCGCCCGAGGCGGTGGCGACCGGCCGGTCGGGGTCGAATTTAAGCCCCTCGGCCGCCATTTCGACGCGGTACCCCTCGGCATCGCCCAGACGCGCGCGGGCGAAATCCCCCAGCGTCGCGAAACCCGACAGATCGGGATCCTGTTCCATATAGCCGACATGGATGCCGGCGGGGGTGATGACCTGCCCGGCATCGGGCTCGACCAGCCCGGCCATGACCTTCATCAGCGTGGATTTTCCCGAACCGTTGCGCCCGACCAGCGCCAGCCGGTCGCCGCCCTGGACGGTCAGGTTCAGCCGATCAAAGACGGGATTGCCGCCAAAGGTCAGCGAGATATCGGTCAATTGCAAAAGCGGTGCGCGTGCCATGGCCCGCAGATATGGCGTCCCGCGCGCAGGGTCAACGGGGGCTCACACCGCCCGCACCAGCGCCCCCGCCAGCGCATGCAATTGTTGCCGGTAACCCGTCCGCGCCGAGGGCTGGTCGGGGTCCGAAGTCATGGCGATGGCCACCGCCGGCAGACCGCGCGCGGGCGGAAAGACATAGATCATCTGCCCACCGTAACCCCAGCCGTAACGCAAGGGGCGCCCGCCGGCCTCACCGATGAACCAGCCATAACCATATTCCTCACCGCTAAAGACCGAGCGCGTGCGTGGCACCCAGCTTTCCGCGATCCAGCCGGGCGGGATCACCCCCTGCCCGCCCGCCGCATAGGCCGCCCCGAATGCCATGAGCGCGCGTGTGCTCATCGCCATCTCGTTGCCGCCAAGATAGATGCCCTGCGGATCGCGCTGCCACGAGGCGATGGCGAAACCCGGAATGCCACCCAGCCAGTCCCGCGCCAGATCCAGCGTGGTCCGTCCCGCAACCCGCGTCAGCATGGCCGACACCAGATGCGTCGAGGCGGTGGAATATTGCATCCCCTGCCCCGGATCCTGCTCGAACGGGACATTCAGCGCCGCCCGGACCCAATTGCGGCTGCCGACCCAGCGCCCATAGGCCGGCCCCGACTGCCGCTGCAACCCGGCCTGCATGGACAAAAGATGGCCCAGCGTCAGATCGTTCAGGCGCGGATCGGGATCGGGCGGCAGATCGCGGCGCAGGATTTCGGCGACCTTCTGATCGGGCCCCGAAAACAGCCCGCGCGCAATCGCGATCCCCGCCAGCGCCGAAATCACCGATTTCGAGGCCGATTTGATATTCGTGGCCCGGTCCGGGTCGAACCCGCGATAGCCCCGCGCCGCGACCTCAAACCCGTCCCGCCAGACGGCAACGGCGCGCAATTGCGAAAGCGACCCCGCCTGATCCAGCAATGGCCCCGCATCGGCCCGCGCGCGCCGCGCCAGAAACGGCGCGGCAAGAATAGAGAGGACAAGAACACGGCGCTGCATCCCCGGACCATGCCCCGACGCGGCGCGCCTTGAAACAGGGCGCGTGGCTCGCGGCCTTCACGTCTTCGTTCCCGCCCCGCCCATGCCCGGCGGCGTTCATTTCTTCTTCATCCAAATATCCATCCCACCACCCGCGCCAAAGGTTGCCGCGCCTGCGCACCCTGTCTAAGGTGGCGCGGCAATCAGACAGGCCCGGCATGAGCGATAACGACAAGACCTATCAGGTTCTGGCACGGAAATACCGGCCCGAGACCTTCGCCGATCTCGTCGGGCAGGATGCGATGGTGCGCACGCTGAAAAACGCCTTCGCCGCCGACCGCATCGCACAGGCCTTCGTGATGACCGGCATCCGTGGCACCGGCAAGACCACGACCGCGCGCATCATCGCCAAGGGGTTGAACTGCATCGGCCCCGACGGTCAGGGCGGCCCGACGACCGAACCCTGCGGGACCTGCGAACATTGCATCGCGATCAGCGAGGGCCGCCATGTCGACGTGATGGAGATGGACGCCGCCTCCCGCACCGGCGTGAACGACATCCGCGAAATCATCGAAAGCGTCCATTACCGGGCGGCCTCGGCGCGCTACAA
This sequence comes from Paracoccus mangrovi, assembly GCF_042648425.1. Lineage (NCBI taxonomy): Bacteria > Pseudomonadati > Pseudomonadota > Alphaproteobacteria > Rhodobacterales > Paracoccaceae > Paracoccus > Paracoccus mangrovi. The sequence goes on from NZ_JBHRXJ010000010.1 coordinate 60,869, forward strand.
GATCTATATCATCGACGAAGTGCACATGCTTTCGACCAGCGCCTTCAACGCGCTTCTGAAAACGCTGGAAGAACCGCCGCCGCATGTGAAATTCATCTTTGCCACGACGGAAATCCGCAAGGTCCCGGTCACAGTCCTGTCGCGCTGTCAGCGGTTCGACCTGCGCCGCATCGAGCCCGAGGTGATGATCGCGCTTCTGCGCAAGATCGCCACCCGCGAGGGCGCCGAAATCACCGATGACGCGCTGGCGCTGATCACGCGCGCCGCCGAAGGCTCGGCCCGCGACGCGACCTCGCTTCTGGATCAGGCGATCAGCCATGGCGCCGGCGAAACCACCGCGCCGCAGGTCCGCGCCATGCTGGGCCTTGCCGACCGGGGCCGCGTTCTCGATCTTTTCGACATGATCCTGCGCGGCGCCGCGGCCGAGGCATTGGCCGAGCTTCAGGCACAATATGCCGACGGCGCCGACCCGATGGCGGTGCTGCGCGATCTGGCCGAGATCACGCATTGGGTCTCGATCGTGAAAATCACCCCCGAGGCGATCGAGGATCCGACCATCGGCCCCGACGAACGCACCCGCGGTCAGGACATCGCCGCGCGCATTCCGATGCGGGCGCTGACCCGGCTGTGGCAGATGCTGCTCAAGGCGCTGGAAGAGGTCGGACAGGCCCCGAACGCGATGATGGCCGCCGAAATGGCGATCATCCGCCTGACCCATGTCGCGGACCTTCCCGACCCCGAGACGCTGATCCGCAAGGTCCAGACCTCGGTCGCGGCCGGCGAGTTCACCCGCGGCAACGCCGCCCCCGCACAGCGCCCGGCCGATGCCCCGCGCGCCGCAGCCCCGCCCCGGGTCCCGACCGCCATCCGCGCCGATGGCGCGGCTGCGGCCATCGCCGTCTCGCCCGATGCGCTGGCCGGGTTTCCCGATTTTGAATCGGTGATCGAACTCATCCGCCGCATGCGCGACATGAAGCTGCTCCTCGAGGTCGAGGAACACCTGCATCTGGTCCGCTATTCCCCCGGCCGTATCGAGTTCCAGCCCGGCGACCGCGCCCCGCGCGATTTCGCCCAACGGCTCGCCGAACGGCTGCGCGGCTGGACCGGCGGCCAACGCTGGGCGGTCAGCGTCGTCTCCGAGGGCGGCCAGCCCAGCATCGCCCAGCAACGCGCCGCGCATGAGGCCGCGACCCGCGCCCGCGTCATGGAAAACCCGGCAGTGCAGGCGATTTTCGCCGCCTTCCCCGAGGCAAAGATCACCCGGGTCCGCCCCATTCCCGCGCCGGCGGTTGAAATCGCCACGGGCGAGGATAAATCCCCCCATGAGCTGACCGAAGGCCCCGTGGCCGAGGTCGAGGAATGGGATCCGTTCGAGGACGAGGATTAAGCGATGTTCAAGGGACTTGGCGATATGGGCGATCTGTCAAAGATGATGGAGGCCGCCCAGCAGATGCAGACAAAGATGGCCGAGATGCAGGAGGGGCTTGCCCGCCTGACCGTCACCGGCGAGGCCGGTGGCGGGCTGGTCAAGGCCACCGCCACCGCCAAGGGCGAACTGACGGCGCTGGAAATCGACCCTTCGATCTTTGTCGCCTCGGAAAAAGAGGTGGTCGAGGATCTGATCCTGGCCGCGATCAAGGACGCGCAGCGCCGCGCGACCGACAAGGCGCAGGCCGAAATGGCCCGGCTGACCCGCGAGATGGGCCTGCCCGCCGACATGAAGCTGCCCTTCTGAATGCCGGCCCAGGGCGACGAGATCGAAACCCTGATCGCCACCATGGCGCGCCTGCCGGGCCTTGGCCCGCGCTCGGCGCGCCGGGTCGTGCTGCACCTGATCCGCAAGCGCGCGGGCCAGATGACGCAGCTCGCCGCATTGATGGCCAATGTCGCCGAAAACGCCCGCGAATGCCTTGTCTGCGGCAATATCACCCAATCCGACATCTGTCCGATCTGCGAGGATCCATCCCGCGCCAGCGGCGAAATCTGCGTGGTGACCGATGTGGCCGATCTCTGGGCGCTGGAACGCGGCCGCGCCTTCCGGGGCCGCTATCACGTCCTTGGCGGCAGCCTCTCGGCGCTCGATGAAATCGGCCCCGACGATCTGCGCATCCCGCAGCTGATCGACCGCATCGCCGATGAAAACATCACCGAGGTGATCCTCGCGCTGTCCGCCACCGTCGAGGGCCAGACCACCGCCCATTACATCGCCGAGGCGCTCGCCCCCACCGCCGTCGCCGTCACCGGCCTTGCGCAGGGCGTGCCCATCGGCGGCGAACTCGACTATCTCGACGACGGCACCATCACCGCAGCCCTTCGCGCCCGCCGCAGGCTCTGAATGAAAAAGGGCACGGGAAAACCCCGCGCCCCATTCTTTCATGCCCAAATATCCCGGGGTCCGGGGCAGCGCCCCGGTCCGGTGACACCGGATCAGGCGTCGAGCTTGCCCACCGCCTTCGCGGGCTTGGCGATCTCGATCCGGCGCGGCTTCAGCGCCTCGGGGATCTCGCGCACCAGATCGATGTTCAGCATCCCGTCCTGATGGCTCGCCCCTTCGACGCGCACATGATCGGCCAGCGTAAAGCGGCGCTCGAATGCGCGCGTGGCGATGCCGCGATGCAGGAAGGTCCGGCCTTCATCCTCGGCGGCCTTGCGCCCCGAAACGATGACGGCACCGTCGCGGACCTCGACATTCAGATCCTCGGCGCCAAAGCCCGCAACCGCAATCGCGATGCGATAGGCGTTCTCGCCGGTCTTTTCGATATTATAGGGGGGATAGCTCGCGACATCGGCCGAAAGGGCACGGTCCATCACATCGGCCATGCGGTCGAAGCCGACAGAGGCACGATAAAGCGGGGTCAAATCAAAATTACGCATGTTCGCATCCTTCATCAAAGCGATACAAAGGCTTGCCCCCCTTTCCGGGCGGGCAGGTCCGTCGGCGCCATCCGGCCCTCCGACATCGCTAAGCTGGTAAGACGACAGGCGCATTTCAAGCCCCGCGACCCCCGGCCCCGAATGCACAAAGGCGCGAGAAAATCCCGCGCCCCGTCCTCGCACCCTGTCTTTCATGCCCAAATATCCCGGGGGAATCCCGAAGGGATGGGGGCAGAGCCCCCGCGGCGGCGACCCTCAGGCCCCCGCCAGCATCTGCGCGATCTCGTCCTTCAGGCTCGCACGCTTGCGGCGCAGCGCGACCTCGGCCTCATCCGACATCGGCGTGTGGCGGCTTTCGGCGCCAAAAACCTGATCGTTGACCTGATCATATTCCTGCAAGAGCCGCGCGAAATGCGCATCCGAAATCTTCAGCGCGTGAATGCGTTCGGCATCGTTGGGGAATTCCTCGTGAATGGCGTGTGGTGCGGCCATGATCTTCTCCTGACTGGTCCGGTATTGAGGTTAATCACCGCTTCATGGGCTGACAACTGCCCCGATGGGCCGCTAGAACGGGGGACATGGACATAAGCGCATCCCTTTCCGGCCCCTTCACCCTTGCCGATCTGCTGTCGGTGGGCTGGCTTTTCGTGGCCTGGCTGGCAATTGGCTGGATTACCGAGCATCCGCCCAGGAACCACCCCTCGGTCTCCGAGGTGATGAAGGCCTATCGGCGGGAATGGATGCGACATTTTGTCACCCGCGATCCGCGCATTTTCGACGCCAATATCCTGACCTCGCTGCGCGAGGGCACGGCCTTTTTCGCCTCGGCCTGCATGATCGCCATCGGCGGCGGACTCGCGCTGATCGGCAATACCGATCAGCTGGCGGGCGTCGCGCGCCAGTTCGATCTGGAACATGTCCCGGCGCTGAAATGGGAAATCAAGATCGTGCTGGTGCTGTTCTTCGTGGCCAATGCGCTCTTGCGGTTTATCTGGTCGCACCGGCTCTTCGGCTATTGCGCGATCCTGATGGCCTCGGTCCCGAACGACCCGAACGATCCGCGCGCCATTCCCTCGGCGATGCAGGCGGCCGAAATCAACATCACCGCCGCGCGCAGCTTCAATTCCGGGCTGCGCTGCGTCTATTTCGCGCTGGCGGCGGTGGGTTGGCTCGCCGGGCCGGCCGTGCTGTTCGTGACCACGGGATATGTGATCTTCATCACCTTGCGGCGCGAATTCGCCTCACATTCCCGCCGGGCAATCATGCAGCACGTTCCCACCGATGCGGGCCTGATACCAGGCGATGGCCAAAGCCAGAATCCCCGCCACGGATAGCGCCACCGCCACCATCCCCGAGGATTGCCATCCCCAGCCGGCGGCAAGCGCCAGCCCCGCCAGCCACGGCCCCAGCGCATTGGCGGCGTTGAAGGCGGCGTGATTCATCGCCGCCGCCATGGATTGCGCGCGCCCCGCCACATCCATCAGCCGCGTCTGCAAGGGCACCACCATGCCCGAACCAAGTCCCAAAAGGAACGACGACACCACCATCATCACCCAATCGCCCACCGCCCATGAGGCAAAGGCCTGGGTCACCGCCATGAAGATCATAAGCCGGAAGCTCGCCCCCCAGGTGCCATAGCGAATGGTCAGCTTTGCCGCCATGATCCCGCCCAGCGTCCCGCCGATACCGAATGCCGAAAGCATCACCGGCACCGCCCAGCCCGGCGCCTGCGTCGTCGCCAGCATCGCCGCCGAAAGATAGGAATAGACCGCGAAAAGTCCGCCAAAACCGATCGCGCCGACCAGAAGGATCAGGATGACGGAGGGATTTCCCAGCGCCTTCAGCTCGTCCAGCGGGCGGGCGGATTTATCCACCCCCACGCGCGGCGCAAGCTTGAGGATCAGCCAGCCCGCGATCAGCGCCAGAACCCCCGGCAGCGCGAAACCCCAGCGCCAGCCAAGCCCCTGCCCCAGAATCCCCGCCAGCGGCACCCCGGCGATATTGGCGATGGTCAGGCCCAAAAGCACCTGCGTCACCCCCTTGGCCCGGCTCTCGCGCGGCAGGGCGTCGGCGGCAAACAGCATCGCCACGCCCAGAAAACCGCCATGCGGCAACCCGGCCAGAAAACGCATCCCGACCAGCGTCGCATAGCCCGGCAGCACGGCAGCCAACAGGTTGACCACCCCGTAAAGCGCGATCAGCGCGGCAAGATAGCGCCGGCGCGGCAGCTTGGCCCCCAGTATCGAGGTGATCGGCGCGCCCACCACCACCCCCAGCGCATAGGCGCTGACGACATGGCCGGCCTGCGGCTCGGAAATCCCCAGATCCGAGGCATACCACGGCAACAGCCCCATGGCCGCGAATTCCGAGGTACCGATGGCAAAGGCGCCAAGGCCCAGAGCAAGAATCGCAAGTTTCATATTGGGCTGCGGCGACATGGCGCACCTTTCGGGACAGTCTGACGGGGGATCATGTTTGCGATAACAGGATCCCCGCGCCGCGTCATCCGCCCCTGAGGGCAGATCCGCCATGCACTGCGCGCAAATGTCGCACTAAACCTGCCAGCGGGGCTTGCGCTTGTCGAAAAAGGCGCCGATCCCTTCGGCCGCCTCATTGCCTTCCCAGACCGAGACCAGCGCATCGATGCTGGCCTCGATCTCGGCCGGGCCGATGGCCGGGCCAAGCCGGCGGGCAAGCGCCTTCGCCGCCGCCACCGCGCCCGGCGCACAGGCCAGATAGGGCGCGACCTCGGCCTCGACGGCGGCGTCCAGCGCATCCGCCGCCGCGATCCCCGCAATCAGGTTCAGCCGCGCTGCCTCATCCGCGCCGAAAAGCCGCGCCGACATAAAGACGCGCCGCGCCTTGTCCTCGCCCATGCGGGCCAGCACATAGGGGCCGATGGTGGCCGGGATCAGGCCCAGTTTCGTCTCGGTCAGGCCAAACCGCGCCTCGGGCACCGAAATCGCCACGTCACAGACCGAAATCATGCCGACCCCGCCGCCGAAGGCATTGCCCTGAACCCGCCCGATCAGCGGCTTGGGCAGGCAGTTCAGCGCGTTCAGCATCATCGCCAGATCGCGCGCCCCAGCGCGACGGGTTTCGGCATCGGCGCGCATCTGATCCTGCATCCAGCCCAGATCGCCGCCGGCGCAAAAGCTCTTGCCCTCGGCCGCAAGCACCACCACGCGCACCGCCGGATCGGCGCCAAGGCTTGCCGCCGCGCGCGTCAGTTCGGCGATCATCTGCGCCGAAAGCGCATTGTGCTTGGCCTCGCGCGCAAGCCACAGATGGGCGACGCCGCGCGGATCGGTCTCGATGCGGATGGTTTCGAACATGGATGTAGTTCCCGTCATTGGATGTCAAAAACCCAGAAGGGGCGCAGCGCGCAGCGCCCGCCCGAGGGCGTCTCGACGATGAAATCGGATGCCTGCACGCGGTAGCTGCCGGGTGAAAGCGGGTCCGGGCCCAGACCGATCGCCTCGCGCAGGTCCTGCGCCACGGGACGCGAGGCGCCGATTTCAGCGGCCGAAAAATTCAGCTGACGCGGGGTATTGCGGCGGTCGGTGGCGGTGACGCGACCCTGCACCTGCCAGCCGGCATCAACGCGCCGTTCGGTGCGCCAATTGCGGAAATCCTCGGGCACGGTTACGCGATAGGTGCTGTTCGCCCCGGCCAGATAGGGGGTGATTTCCCACCAAAGCCATTGCGGGCCGCCGTCGCGCGCGACCTGTCGCGGCACCAGCAATTGCACGGAATAGCCGTCGCAATTGCGATAACCCACGCGGCGCAACCCGGGCCGCGCGGCCCGAAACTGCGCGTCCGATACGCTTTGCGCGGCGCCATAGCCGTCCAGCCGGTTGCCCGGTGCCGTCACCGGCGCAGAGGCCGGCACGGACGGCGGCACCGGGGCACAGCCCGTCAGCGCCAGCACCGAGGCCAGCGCCGCCACGGTAGCCGTCCCGCCCCTCATGCCGGCCCCCGCATCGCGCGCGCCATTGCCGCCGCCTCGTCGATCACCGCCATATTCAGGCCGGTCGCATAGCCCTGCGCGGTCAGATGCCGCGCCACCGCCTCGGTCGCGACATTGCCTTTGGCGCCCGGCGCATAGGGACAGCCGCCAAGCCCCCCCACGGCGGCGTCAAAGACCCGCAAGCCGCGCGCAAGGCTCGCGTCGATATTCTGCAAGGCGCGGCCGGCGGTGTCGTGGTAATGCCCGGCCAGCTTTTCGGCCGGCATTTCGTTCAGCACGGCGGCCAGCATGGCGTCGATGGTTTCGGGGCGGCCCTGCCCGATCGTGTCGCCAAGGCTGATTTCATAGCAGCCCATATCGCGCAGCGCGGCGGCCACGCGGGCGACATTGGCGGGCGGCGTCGGCCCGTCATAGGGGCAATCCGTCACCACGCTGACATAGCCCCGGACCGCGATGCCATCGGCCCGCGCAGCCTTTGCCACGGGCGCGAAACGCTCGAGACTTTCGGCGATGGTGGCGTTCAGATTGGCCTTGGAAAACCCTTCCGAGGCCGAGGCGAAGATCGCCACCTCATCCGCGCGGGCGGCGCGCGCGCCCTCATACCCCTTCATGTTCGGGGTCAGCACCGCATAGCTGATGCCGGGGGCGCGGGTGATGCCGGCCATGACCTCGGCCGCGTCGGCCATCTGCGGCACCCATTTGGGGGAAACAAAGCTCGTGACCTCGATCCGTCGGAAACCGGCGCGGGACAACAGATCGACCAGCGCGATCTTTTCCGCCGCCGGGATCAGCCGCTTTTCGTTCTGAAGCCCGTCGCGCGGGCCCATCTCAAATATTTCAGCCTGTTGCATCGGGAACCTCGTAGAAATCGCGATCATAGATCACCGCCTCGCCGGGGCCGGGCAAGGCGGCCTGAAAGCCCGGGCGCAGCGCGCAGCGGTCGCGATAGGCGGCGAGCAGCGGCCGATCCTCGAAACGAAGAAAGCGGGCGGCGGCCCAGACGCCCCAGCCGACCTGGCAATCGACGCCCGAGAAATCGCCCAAGAGCCAGTCGCGGCCATCCGCCAGCCCCTGTTCGATCAGGCGCAGCGCCCGTGACAGCCGCGCGGCCTCAAGCTTCATCACCGTGGGCGAACGCTGCCAATCCTCGCGCAGGACGATGTGATGCTGGCTGAGATTGGCGATATGCTGGCCCAGCGTTTCGGCAAAATGCAGCCAGTTCAGCCACGCGGCACGCGCGGGCGTGCCGGGCGCGCGGGTCAGATGCGGCCCACGGGTTTCACACAGCCATTCGGTGATGGCGCCGGATTCGCGCAAGATGACGGCGCCATCCTGCAAGGCGGGCACCCGGCCCACAGGCGTGATCGCGCCATAGCGCGGCCCGCGCATCGAGCCATCGAAGAAATCCAGAATCTCGACATGAAAATCGACGCCGATCTCATGCAAGAGCCACAAGCTGCGCATCGAGCGCGACTGCGGCACATGCCAAAGGGTCAGATCGGCCATGCTCATCCTCCTGTCCGGCCGGTCGCGGCATGTCCGGCCCGTCCATGACCCCGCCGCACGTCATGGCGCGGCGGGAATGCTTCGGGCTTGCGCCCCGTTTGGCCGATCAGTCGCGGCCGACCATCACATCGCTGGCCTTGATGACGGCATAGGCCTGTTCGCCGACCTTCAGCCCAAGTTCGTCAACGGCCGAAATGGTGATCGACGAGCTGACGACCGCGCCGCCGATATCGATCCGCACGATGGCGTTGACGGCACCCTTGGTCACTTCGACCACGGTACCCTTGAGGACGTTGCGTGCGCTGAGTTTCATGTCGTTCTTCCTTGCAGTTGCTTTGCCGTTTGGCGGCAATCGTTTGCGCGCGTCTCGCGCCGGCAGCCTAGGCTACGGCCTCCGCTTCTTCCAGCCGGATCAGGGGGGCGCCGGCCTCGACCTGATCGCCGGCACGGGCCAGAACCTCGGCCACGCGCCCGTCGCGGGCGGCCGTCAGGGTGTGTTCCATCTTCATCGCCTCAAGGATGGCCAGCCGGTCGCCGGCCGCGACATCCTGTCCCGGCGCGACAAAGACCGCCTTGACCAGACCCGGCATCGGCGACAGCGTCAACCCGCCCCCCAGCTCATCGCCGCCCCGCGCCAGCGGGTCCAGCGGCACCAGCGTCAGCGAGCGGCCGCCGAACACGCTGGTCCCCGCTGCATGATTGACAATCCGCGAGGGGCGCGGGCTGCCATCGACCCACCAGCGCCCACCCTCATAGCCGATTTCATGGGTCCTGCCGTCCAGCGTGACACGCGCGACGCCGGGGCCCAGAACCTCGAGCACCGCCGCACCAGTTTCGCCATTCTCGTCCCATGCGATGGTGCGGCGCAGAGGCTGCCACAACGTGATGCCGCCCCGGATCATCGGATCGTCCAGCCCCGCCAGCCCCAGCACCGCCAGCGCCTTGGCGCGCGGGTCGGGTTCGGAGGCCTTGACCAGCGCCTCAAGATCGCGGGCGATCAGGCCGGTATCGACCTCGCCCCGGCCAAAACCTTCGTGGCGCGCCAGCGCGATCAGGAAATCGACATTGGTGACCGAGCCTGCGACCTCGGTATCGGCCAGCGCGGTTTCCAGCGCGCGCAGGGCGATGGCCCGGGTGGCACCATGCGTCACGATTTTGGCGATCATCGGATCGTACCAGGGGCTGATCGTGTCGCCGGGACGCACGCCGGTCTCGATCCTTGCGTGATCGGGGAATTTCAGATGCGCAAGCCGGCCGGTGGCGGGCAGAAAGCCCGCGGGCACATCCTCGGCATAAAGGCGTGCCTCGAAGGCGTGGCCATGGATATGCAGATCCTCCTGCCGGGCGGGCAGCGGCTCGCCACTGGCGACGCGCAGCTGCCATTCGACCAGATCGATACCGGTGATGAGTTCGGTCACCGGGTGTTCGACCTGAAGCCGGGTGTTCATCTCCATGAACCAGAAGCCATCGGGGCGCAGCCCGTCCGAACCGTCGACGATGAACTCGATCGTGCCCGCGCCGGAATAGCCGATCGCCTCGGCGGCGCGGGTGGCGGCGCGGCCCATGGCGGCGCGCATCTCGGGGGTCATGCCGGGGGCCGGGGCTTCCTCGATCACCTTCTGGTGGCGGCGCTGCAAGGAACAGTCGCGTTCGAAAAGATGCACGGCGCGGGTGCCGTCGCCAAAGACCTGCACCTCGATATGGCGGGGCTGCTGGATGTATTTCTCGATCAGCACGGCGGGATTGCCGAAGGCGGTCGCGGCCTCACCCTGCGCCGATTGCAGGGCGGCGGCAAAATCGGCGGGGTTCTCGACCAGACGCATGCCCTTGCCGCCGCCGCCGGCCACGGCCTTGATCAGCACCGGATAGCCGATCTGATCCGCCTGCCGGGCGAGGTGACCGGGATCCTGATTGTCGCCATGATAGCCCGGAACCACGGGCACGCCCGCCTTTTCCATCAGCGCCTTGGCGGCATCCTTGAGACCCATCTTGCGGATCGCGCTGGCCGAGGGGCCGATAAAGACCAGCCCCGCCGCCGTCACCGCATCGACGAAATCGGGATTCTCGCTGAGAAAGCCATAACCCGGATGGATGGCCTGCGCGCCGGTTTCAAGTGCGGCCGCGATGATCGCATCGCCGCGCAGATAGCTGTCGCGCGGTGCCGGGCCGCCGATATGGACGGCCTCATCGGCCATGGCGACATGGCGCGCGCCGCGATCGGCGTCAGAATAGACCGCGACCGTGCGCAGGCCCAGCTTGCGGGCGGTATCGATGACGCGACAGGCGATCTCGCCGCGATTGGCGATCAGGATTTTCTGAAACATGGCGGTCCCTTTCGCTGGCGGCAGGCGGGGGCTTCGCGCCCCCGGACCCCCGCGGGATATTTGGACATGGAAGATTTCATACAAGCCCCCCGGCCGGAGGCCTCGGGACGCCAAAGCTCATGGGCATCCGATACCGCGGCGCGGCCCGGGGTGACGGCTGTCCCGGGGCCGATCATGGCGCGGCCTCGGATTTCGGCATGGCCAGACGGCCGAACCGGTGGCGATAGATCAGATTGGGGCGTGCGCCATCAGCCCAATACATGACCAGCGGCAAGGTCAGCGGAAACCCCAGGATCAGGCTGATCCAGACCGGCATATCTGCCCAGGGATGGCGTCCGATCAGCATAGGGATGGCAAAGACATTGTTGATGGCCAGCCCCATCAAGAGGACACCCCCCAAGAGGCTGAAAAAGCCCGACCCAAAGGCAAACAGCTCATAGGCCACAAGCAACGCCGCCCCCATCTGGAGCGCGCTCCAGACCACGATGAACCAGATCGCCCCCAAATGCTGCGCGACCGGGTGGCTGAGCGCAAATCCGGCGCCGGTATAGACCCATTCGGATTCGATGATGTCCTGGCGATCCCTGCGCCGCGCGGTCGGGCTGTTCATGCCAGAACCTCAATCAGACGGAACCGTTCGCAGACCAGTAGCATCTCGGCATCATAGCCGCCATTCCGGGTGAAATAGGCAATATGGCCCCGCTTCCACTCCTCGAAATCGCCTTCGCCCTCGGCCAGCGCGAAATCCTCGGGCACATCGCGAAAGCGCTGGATCGTCACCTCGACGGTCTCGATCAGCAGCGCGGGCTTCCCGTCCCAGTCCAGCGCCAGATCGCGCCGCCCGACCTCTGGCATCGCCTCGCCCGCCTCGAAGTCGCGCAGCGCGCCACAGCTTGCCGTCTTGGCGCCCGACCGGACCAGATCCAGCAGCCGGTCGCATAATTCGCGCGAATCCCCGAATTTGAAGCCGACCTGCTCCATCTTCCATGCCGAAATATCCCCGCCGGAGGCACCTGACATCGCCAACCTCACATCCGGAACACGCCAAAGCGCGTCGGCTCAATCGGGGCGTTCAGACTGGCGCGCAGGGACAGGGCCAGCACTTCGCGGGTCTTGCGCGGGTCGATGATGCCGTCATCCCAAAGCCGGGCCGAGGCATAAAGCGGGTGGCTCTGACGTTCGAACATCTCGATGGTGGGGCGCTTGAACTCGGCCTCGTCCTCGGCCGACCATGTGCCGCCCGCGCGTTCGATCCCGTCGCGGCGCACGGTGGCCAGCACGCCCGCCGCCTGTTCGCCCCCCATGACCGAGATGCGGGAATTCGGCCATGTCCAGAGGAAGCGCGGGCCATAGGCGCGCCCCGACATGCCGTAATTGCCGGCGCCGAAACTGCCGCCGACCAGCATGGTGATCTTGGGGACATTGGTGGTCGCCACCGCCGTCACCATCTTGGCGCCGTGCCGGGCGATGCCTTCGTTTTCGTATTTGCGCCCGACCATGAAGCCGGTGACGTTCTGCAAAAACACCAGCGGGATATCCCGCTGTGAGCAAAGCTCGATGAAATGCGCGCCCTTTTGCGCCGCCTCGGAAAAAATCACGCCGTTATTGGCGACAATGCCGACCGGGCAGCCCTCGACATGGGCGAAACCGGTGACCAGCGTCTCGCCGAAGCGGGCCTTGAACTCGTCAAAGCGCGAGCCGTCGACCACGCGGGCGATGACCTCGCGGATGTCATAGGGGGTGCGCAGGTCGGCGGGCACGACGCCAAGGATCTCTTCGGGGTCAAGGGCCGGGGCCTCGGGCGCCTGCCAGACCACGGTCTGGGGCAGCCGGCGGTTCAGCCCGGCGACCGAGCGGCGGGCCAGGGCCAGGGCATGGGCGCCATCCTCGGCCAGGTAATCGGCCACGCCCGACAGGCGCGTATGCACATCGCCCCCGCCCAGATCCTCGGCGCTGACCACCTCGCCGGTGGCCGCCTTGACCAGCGGCGGCCCGGCCAGAAAGATCGTGCCCTGCCCCCGCACGATGATCGAGACATCCGACATCGCCGGCACATAGGCCCCGCCGGCGGTCGAGGACCCCATGACCACCGCGATCTGCGCGATCCCCTTTGCCGACATGCGCGCCTGATTATAGAAGATGCGGCCGAAATGGTCGCGGTCGGGAAAGACCTCGTCCTGATTGGGCAGGTTCGCACCGCCGCTATCGACCAGATAGATACAGGGCAGATGGCATTGCTCGGCGATTTCCTGGGCGCGCAGGTGCTTTTTCACCGTCATCGGGTAATAGGTGCCGCCCTTGACCGTCGCGTCATTGGCCACGACCATCACATCCTGTCCGTGAATGCGTCCGATCCCCGCGATCACGCCCGCCCCCGGCGCCGCGTCGTCATACATGCCATGCGCCGCCGTGGCCCCGATCTCGAGAAAGGGCGAGCCGGGATCGAGCAGGTTCGCCACCCGCTCGCGCGGCGGCATCTTGCCGCGCGAGACATGCCGTTCCATCGCCTTGGCCCCGCCCCCGGCGGCGGCCGCCAAAGCCGCCGCGCGCGCGGTATCCAGAAGGGCAAGGTGGGCGGCGCGATTGGCGCGAAACGCCTCGGATGAGGGCAGCGCGGCAGAGGTCAGTTTCATTCCTTGTCCTTTCGGTCGGTCACGCTCGACGACGGCTCCGGACGCCACGGCATGCGCCCGTTTGTCGCAGACCGGGGCGGGGTGTTGACAGGTTGATGCAGATCAAAGTCGCGGGCGGGGAAAAAGCGTCTGGTCCGGCCGAATTCCAAGCGATGAGGATCATTATGAAACATCACCTGCTGGCCGTCGCGGCGCTGACCGCCCTGGGTCTGGGCGCGGGCGCCCCCGCATTCGCCCAATCGCAGGGGGATTGGACCCTGGGTCTGGGCATCGCCAATGTGAACCCGAAATCGGACAATGGCGATCTGGCCGGGGGCACGGTCCCGACCGATATCGGCGACAGCACGCGCCCGTCGATCACCTTCGAATATTTCATCCGCGACAATCTGGGCATCGAGGTTCTGGCCGCCCTGCCCTTTAGCCACACGATCAAGTCCGACGGGGCCGAGATCGGCAAGGTCAAGCAATTGCCGCCGGTGGTTTCGCTGCAATACCACTTTGACGCCACGCCGCAATTCAAGCCCTTTGTCGGCATCGGCATCAACTTTACCGGGTTTTACGACGCCGATGCGCGCGGCGCGCTGGCCGGCAGCGATCTGCGGGTGAAAAACAGCTGGGGGCTGGCGGCGCATGTCGGCGGCGATTACTGGATTTCGGACCGTGCCGCGATCCGCGCCGATCTGCGCTGGATCGACATCGATGCCGATGTCGAGTTGAACGGCGCAAAGATCGGCAAGGTCGAGGTCGATCCGGTCGTCGCGGGCATCAGCTATGTGATGAAGTTCTAGAACAGGCGCCTCCGGGGACTGCCGCCCCGGAACGCGTCTTGCCGGCCAGCCACCACAGCCGGAACGGGGGCGCCCCTGCGGGCGCCCTTTCCGCGCGAGCGCCGGCTGAAACGCCGGTATAGCCGTTCGGCGATCCCACGTTTCATAGCGACCAGAAAAATCTTCCTGATCCGCGATCTTGGCAAAGTGCAAGACAGGCCCAAAGGAAAGCAAACTCATTGCCGTTCCCCCCGTGCCCGAGTTGGTAGATACTTAAAACGATTTACGATACCAAAATCCAGAATCTCTTTAGGGATCTGAAACGAAATACGGCAGCTTTCCTTTCGCTGCAATTTCATTTCTAAATATGCAACGCGTGAAGCCTTGATTGCCCGCATCAGAATGGCTGAAACCTGCAAGACACCGATCTCCTGCCGCACATCAAAACTCTCGGCATGATGATAGTGCTCATAGATGCTGCGACCATCTACATTTCTTTCCTTCCACTCATCGACCCAAATCGTAGGCTTTGCATCGAAAAGCTGCTGCCACACGCCGTCAATTTCAACCTGAACCCCCAGCACTTCGTCCGCACGTCCTGATTGGCAGCGTCCATGCTTGATCGCGTTTACGAATGTTCTGTCGGAAAGAAATGATGCCTCGTTCCTGATGAACTGCGGCAAGCTTGGACAGCAAGCACGCGCTTTCCAGTCGCCTGCCTTGACCGCAATCCAGGTCGAAAAGTCCACATCCCGACCGCAAATACGGCTGAATTCACTAGGGACATCACCACTTGCAATGGTTGAATAGTACCTATTGATATCGCTGTATTTTAATGTCTGAGAAAAGCGCGCATAGGGAAGCTGTTTCTGCGCCGACAGCAGCATCAAAAACAGCTGTTCGGAGGACAAATATCGCAAAAGCCGGATTGTCTGTCGGCGCGAATCTTTTGGATCGTCCCCAAAATGCTCTGACGGCGTGCAGTCTCTGTTAGGCACGACAACCTTTAGCGGGCCAGCCTCACCCGCTTCCAGCAATGAGAGAGTAGATTTTAGCCACGCTTCCGTATCAAGGTTTTGATAGGTCTGAAGTTCGACGGACATAAGGTCATCGGGCCAATTAGCATAGAGATGAAACTGTGACCCGATCGATTGCATCAGGCCAGATCCATCAGCTGGCGACCGATCAGCATGCGGCGGATTTCCGACGTGCCGGCGCCGATTTCCATCAGCTTTGCGTCGCGGAACAGGCGGCTGACGACGCTGTCGTTCAGAAATCCCGCGCCGCCAAGCGCCTGCACCGCCTGATGCGCCTGCACCATGGCCTGTTCGCTGGCATAAAGAACCGCGCCCGCCGCGTCCTGGCGGGTGACCTTGCCGGCATCGCAGGCCTTGGCCACCTCATAGATATAGGCCCGCGCGGTGTTCAGCGCGACATACATGTCGGCGATCTTGCCCTGCATCAGCTGGAAATTCCCGATCGGCTGGCCGAACTGCTTGCGGTCGCGCACATAGGGCATGACCTCGTCCAGACAGGCGGCCATGATGCCGGTACCGATCCCCGACAGGACCAGCCGTTCGTAATCCAGCCCCGACATCAGCACGCGCACGCCCTTGCCCTCGGCGCCCAGCACGTTCTCGAACGGCACCTCGCAATTTTCAAAGATCAGCTCGCCGGTGTTCGAGCCGCGCATCCCCAGCTTGTCGAAATGCGGGCTGGTCGAGAATCCGGCCATGCCGCGTTCGACGATGAATGCGGTGATGCCCTTGCTGCCGGCCTCGGGGTCGGTCTTGGCATAGACGACCAGCGTATCGGCATCGGGGGCGTTGGTGATCCAGTATTTGTTGCCGTTCAGGACATAGCGGTCATTGCGCTTTTCCGCGCGCAGCTTCATGCCGACCACGTCGGACCCCGCGCTCTCTTCGGACATGGCCAGCGCGCCGACGGCGGTGCCGGCGCAAAGACCGGGCAGGTATTTCGCCTTTTGCTCGGGCGAGCCGTTCAGCTTGATCTGGTTCACGCAGAGGTTCGAATGCGCGCCGTAAGACAGGCTGATCGAGGCGCTGGCGCGGGCGATTTCCTCGACCGCGATGGTATGGGCCAGATAGCCCATGCCGCTGCCGCCGAATTCCTCGGGGACGGTGATCCCCAAAAGCCCCATCCCGCCCAATTCGGGCCAAAGCTCGTTGGGGAATGCGTTCTCGCGGTCGGTCTGCGTGGCCAGCGGCTTGACGCGGTCCTGCGCCCAGCGATGCACCATGTCGCGCAGCGCGTTCACATCCTCGCCCAGATCGAATTCCATGCCCGCGGTAAACATCGCCACGCTCCTCCGGTTTATTGAACACGTGTTCATTTAATTCGCTTATGCCGCATGACCCGGCCCAGCGTCAAGCCCGCCTGACGGCGCAAGCGCCCCTTGCACCCATCCTGACCACCCGGGCCGAGTCGGACAAGCGCCGCCTTCCAGGCGCCGCTTTCGTTGACAAGGCGTCGCGCCCGGGCCATCCATGCCCGTCCCATCCGGAAAGCCGATGCGCCAGCCCGACCCCGCCCCCGATCTCGTCCCCCGCCTTCTGATCCTGCGCCACGCGCCGCTGGCCCGGCCGGGATTGGCCGGGCGTCGCGATGTCGATGCCAATTGCGGCGACCGCGCGGCGCTGGACTGGGCGGCGGGCGCTTTGCGGGGCGCCGGGACGGTCTGGGCAAGCCCGGCGCGGCGCTGCCGTCAGACCTGCGCGGCGCTGGGGCTGACACCCGAATATCACCCCGCCCTGTGGGAACAGGATTTCGGCGCGTGGGAGGAACCGGGCGCCAGCATTCCCGATCTTGGCCCCTTGCCCCCCGACGCGCTGGCCGCGCATCGCCCGCCGGGCGGCGAAAGCTTTTCCGACATGTGCGGCCGCGTCCAGCCGCGTCTGGATCAGGCGCGGGGGACCGTCGCCATCGTCGCCCATGCCGGCACCGCCCGCGCCGCGCTGGCCATGGTCGTCGGCCCCGCCGCGCTATCATTTTCCATCGCCCCCCTGTCGCTGACCATTCTGGCCCGCCATGCCGGCGGCTGGGCCATCGAGACCGTCAACCGGGTCGCGCCATGATCCCCCTTCATGACACGCTGACCGTGGCGCTGGTGGCGCTGGTGCTGGATCCGCTGATCGGCTGGCCCGAGGCCGTCTATCGCCGCATCTCGCATCCGGTGGTCTGGCTGGGGCGGCTGATCGCGGCGCTGGACCGGCGCTGGAACCGGGGAACGGGCCGCATTCTGCGCGGGACGCTTGCGGCGCTGGTGGTGATCGTGGCGGCGGTGATCCCGGCGATCCTGTTGACAGGGGCGCTGGCGCCGCTGCCATTCGGTCCGGTCCTGCTGGGCGTTCTTGCATGGCCGCTGGTGGCCAGCCGCTCGCTTCACGATCACGTCGCGGCGGTGGCCCGCCCGCTGGCCATGTGCGACATGCCCGCGGCGCGCGCGGCGGTGGCGATGATCGTCGGCCGCGACCTTGACGACCGGCCCGAACCCATCGCCCGCGCCGCGCTGGAAAGTCTGGCCGAAAACAGCTCGGACGGGGTGGTGGCGCCGATCCTGTGGGCGGCCATCGCCGGCCTGCCGGGCATCGCCGCCTATAAGGCGATCAACACGCTGGATTCGATGATCGGCCATATGAGCCCGCGTCACGCCCTGTTCGGGCGCTTTGCGGCCAGGCTGGACGATCTGGTGAACCTGCCGGCCTCGCGTCTGACGGGGCTGCTGTTTGTCGCGACGGCGGGGTCGGCGCGCGCCTGGCGCATGATGCGCCGCGATGCCGGGCGCCACCGTTCGCCCAATGCCGGCTGGCCCGAGGCCGCGATGGCCGGCGCGCTGGGGGTGCGGCTCTCGGGTCCGCGCAGCTATGGCGGGGTGGAAACGCCCGAGCCATGGCTGAACGAGGGCGCCCGCGACCCGGATGCGGCGGATCTCATGCGCGGGCTGCGGCTTTACCGCCGGGCGATGATGCTGTTGGGGCTGGGATTGATGGCGGCCTTGGCGCTTTAGCCCCAGTCGAAGAAATCCGCCGGCGCGCGGGTGCGCAATTCATTGGCCAGATCGGTGCCCATGGCCGCGCCGTCAGCGGCCGGCCCGATCCGTTCGCCCGCGATCACCTCGCTGCCATCCGGGCGCAGGATCTCGCCCCGCAGATGCAGCCGGTCGCCATTCAGCACCGCAAGCCCGGCGATGGGCGTCTGGCAGGAGCCGTCCAGCCGGCGCAGAAAGGCGCGCTCGGCGGTCACGCGCAGCCCGCTGTCGCGATTGGCGATCGCCGCCAGCATCGCGCCGATGCGCGCATCATCCGCGCGCCGTTCGACCCCGATACAGCCCTGCGCCACGGCGGGCAGCATCTCATCGGCGTCGACCGCGCCGCGCGCGACATGCAGCATGCCCAGCCGCGACAGGCCGGCCATGGCCAGAAAGGTCGCGACCGCAACGCCGTCACCGAGCTTTTTCAGACGCGTCTGCACGTTTCCGCGAAACTCGACCAGTTCCAGATCGGGCCGTCGCGCGGCCAGCTGCGCCCGCCGGCGCAGGCTTGAGGAACCGACCACAGCCCCTTGGGGAAGCTCGGAAATACTGGCGAAATGCGGGCTGACGAATGCGTCGCGCACATCTTCGCGCGGCAGGTAACAGTCGATCACCAACCCCTCGGGCTGAATGGTCGGCATGTCCTTCATGGAATGGACGGCGATGTCGATCTCGCCCGCGCTCAGCGCATCCTCGATCTCGCGGGTGAACAGGCCCTTGCCGCCGATCTCTTTCAGCGGGCGGTCCAGCACGCGGTCGCCGGTGGTCTTGATCACGACGATCTCGAAGGCATCGGCCGAAAGGCCATGCGCCGCCATCAGCCGGTCGCGGGTTTCATGCGCCTGCGCCAGCGCAAGCGCCGAGCCGCGCGTGCCGATGCGAAGGGGGTTCTGGGGGTCGGGCATCTGGGTCATGGCACGGGCTTAGCGTCCGCCCCCGGACTTGACAACGGGAAGATGCGCGCCATGAAGGGCGCCAAGAGGTGAGATATGTCGCAAAAACCGATCCTGCGCGCCCTTTCGGGCGAGCGCCTGCCCGTTCCCCCCGTGTGGATGATGCGTCAGGCGGGCCGTTACCTGCCCGAATACCGCGCCACCCGCGCCCAGGCCGGCGACTTTTTGTCGCTGTGCTATAACCCCGACCTCGCGGCCGAGGTGACGCTGCAACCGATCCGCCGCTATGGCTTTGACGCGGCGATTCTCTTTGCCGATATCCTGCTTGTGCCGCAGGCGCTGGGGGCGGATCTGTGGTTCGCGACCGGCGAGGGGCCGCGGCTTTCGACCATCACCGATGCCGCCGGGGTCGCGGCGCTGAAACCCGTCGATGCGATCCACGACACTCTGAACCCCGTCTACGAAACCGTCCGCATCCTTGCCCGCGAGCTTCCGCCCGAGGTGACGCTGATCGGTTTCGCAGGCGCCCCCTGGACGGTCGCGACCTATATGATCGCCGGGCGCGGCACCCCCGATCAGGGTCCGGCCCATGCGATGAAGGCCGCCGACCGCGTGGCCTTTACCCAGCTGATCGAGCGCATCACCGATGCGACCATCGAATATCTCTCGGCCCAGATCGAGGCCGGGGCCGAGGTGGTCAAGCTGTTCGACAGCTGGGCCGGCTCGCTGAAAGGGGCCGATTTCGACGATTTCGCACTGGCCCCCGCGCGCCGCATCATCGCCGCGATCAAGGCCCGCCATCCCGGCATCCCGGTCATCGCCTTCCCGCGCGAGGCCGGCCCCCGCTATGCCGGTTTCGCCCGCGCGTCCGGTGCCGATTGCGTGGCCCTGGACAATTCCGTCAGTGCCGACTGGGCCGCCGCCGAGGTGCAAAAGGACGGCTGCGTTCAGGGCAATCTCGATCCCCGCCTGCTGGTCACCGGCGGCGCGGCGCTCGAGACCGAAACCCGCCGCATCGTGCAAGCCTTCTCGAAGGGGCCGCATATCTTCAACCTCGGGCATGGCATCACCCCCGAGGCCGATCCCGAAAACGTCACCCGGATGCTGGCCGCCATTCGCGGCTAAGGGGCGCGGCCGGTGGGCTGGATCCTTGCGACCCTAATCGCCGCCGCCGCCCAGACCGGGCGCAATGCCGCGCAGCGCCGGCTGACGGCGGAACTGGGCACGATGGGGGCGACGGCGGTGCGCTTTCTGTTCGGCCTGCCCTTTGCGCTGCTGTTCCTTCTGGTGCTGTTCTGGGTCCCGCCATCGCCCCTGCCCGACGGGCCGGCCCCCGGCGCCGCAAGCTTGCCGATGCCGGACGGGGTCGTGCTTGCCTGGACGATGCTGGGCGCGGTGGCGCAGATCTCGGCCACGGCGCTGATGCTGGTGACGATGAAGACGCGCGGTTTTGGCGTCACCACCGCGCTCATCAAGACCGAGCCGGTGACGCTGGCGCTGATCGGCGCGGTGGTGCTGGCCGAACCGCTTGGCCTCGCGCGCATGGCCGCCATCGCCGTCGCGACGCTGGGCGTGGTCATCACGTCCGGCGTGGACTGGCGGCGCGGCGGCTGGAAAGCGGCGGCGCTGGGAATTGCGGCGGGCGCGCTGTTCGGGCTTTCGGCCATCGGCTTTCGCGGCGCCATCCTTGCCCTGCCCTTCGGCCACAGCATCACCCGCGCGGCGACCATCCTTGCCCTCGGCCTTGCCCTGCAAAGCGTGCTGATGCTGGCATGGCTGGCGCTTGCCGACCGGGCCGCACTTGCCGGCATCGCCCGGCACTGGCGCGGCTCGCTCGGCGCGGGGGCGCTGGGGGCGCTCGCCTCGCTGTTCTGGTTTATCGGTTTCGCGCTGACGGCGGCGGCCAATGTCCGCACGCTGGCGCTGGTCGAGGTGGTGATGGCGCAGCTCGTCTCGGGCCGCATCTTCCGCGAAGGCGCAAGCCCGCGCCAGCTGGCGGGCATGGGCCTGATCGTGCTGGGCGTTGCCGCGCTGATCGCGCTCAGTGTCCGATGACCACCGGCGCCATCGACACGACCAACAACACCGCCATCGTCCGGTTGAACCAGATCAGCCGCGCCGGCTGCTCAAGCACGCCGCGCAGACCCTGCCCCATCGCCGCCCAGATCGCGACCGAGGGCAGGTTCACCAGCGTAAAGATCAGGGCCACCACCAACGCCCCGCCCGCCCCCGCGGAATAGGCCGAAAGCGCGCCCAGCCCCATCATCCACGCCTTGGGATTGACCCATTGAAACGCGCAAGCCGCCAGAAAGCTCATCGGCCGCGCCGTCACATCCCCCTTGCGGATCGGTCCCGACGCATGGGCGATCTTCCACGCGAGCCACAGCATATAGGCCATGCTGATCCATTTCATCGCCTCGGCCAGCCGGGGTGATCCGGCGATCAGCCGGTCCACCCCCAGCCCCAGCAGCGCCACCATGGCCCCGAACCCCAGCGCGACCCCCAGCATATGCGGCAGCGTCCGGCGCAGGCCGAAATTCGCCCCCGAAGCCATCAGCATGACATTGTTCGGCCCCGGCGTGACCGAGGTGACAAAGGCAAAGGCGATCAGCGCGAACAGAATCTGGTGTGACATTGCGTGTTTCCCGATTAACGGCACAATGATATTGTGACTTTAACGCAATTTCCGACCCGTTTTGCCAATGCTAACGCCATTAGAACAACCAGATGCCGAAATTGATGCGATATCCGCCCGGATCTTGCGCATCCTTGCAAAGAACGGCCGCATCCCGAATCAACAGCTCGCGGCCGAGGTCGGCCTTTCGCCCTCGGCCTGCCTGCGCCGGGTGCAGGATCTGGAACGGCGCGGCGCGATTCAGGGGTACCGCGCCGTCATCGCGCCCGCCGCCCGCGCCGCCGGCTTCACCGCCTATGTCACCATCGGCCTTTCGCGCCACACCAACGACGCACAGCGCGCCTTTGAACGCGCCTGCCTTGCCGCGCCGCAGGTCCGCGAATGCCACAATATCACCGGCACCGTCGAATACCTTCTGCGGGTCGAGGTCCGCGATCTCGAAGCATATCGCCGCTTTCATATCGAGGTGCTGGGCGCCTTTCCCCAGATCGCGACCATCACCACCCATGTCGTCATGGGCTCACCCAAGGACGACCGCGCCTGATTTCTTCTTCACTCAAATATCCATGCGACCGCGCCGCCGGGCCTTGGGGCTTCCCCCTTTGCGCGGGCCGGGCTAACAGGGGCGAATGACCCTTCCCACCCTTTCCCCCGATCAGGCCGAGGCCTGGGATGCGCTGGCCGAGGTCCTCGGAACCGCCGGCATCGATCTCGTCTCCGAGGAAATCGCCCCGCCCCAGCCCGGCAAGGGCCGGGTTATGGCGGTGATCGGCAAGGCCGGCTCGGGCAAGACGCTGCTGCTGGCGGAACTGACCAAGGCGCTGAAAGCCACGGGCGTCGACATCATCTCGGGCGATTACGAGGGCAAGCCGCGCAAGGACCGCCGCACGGTCGCGATCCTTGCCCCGACGAACAAGGCGGCCTTCGTCCTGCGCATGCGCGGCGTGCCGGCGACCACGATCCACCGCATTCTGTATACCCCGGTCTATGACCCGGAATATGAACGCATCGCCGACTGGCTGACCGGCATGGGCGACCGTCCCGATCCCGACAAGCTGATGGAGGGGCTGACCGATGCGGCCCTTGACCGCGCCAAGGCGTTCTATGACCTGCATGCCTCGATCCCCGGCGCGCTGGCGGCGGCGGGGCTGCGCGGCTCGGATTTCATCCGGGGCTGGAAACGCCGCGAGGACGGGCTGGATATCGGTCTGATCGACGAGGCCTCGATGCTTGACGAACGCCAGTTCGAGGACCTGCGCGAAATCTTTCCAGTGCTGATCCTGTTTGGCGATCCCGCGCAGCTGGCCCCGGTGGGCCAGTCGGGCGAGATGGTCTTTGACCGGCTGGCGGCGCCGCAGCGGCTGATCCTGAACCGCATCCACCGCCAACAGGATGACAGCCCGATCCTTGACCTGGCGCACGCGCTGGCCGACCCGGCGCTGGAGTTCGATGCGTTCGAGCGCATGATCCGCGATGCCGCGAGCCGCGACCCCCGCGTCATCTGGGCCGAGCGGGTCGAATCCGATCTGATGGCGGAAAGCCCGGTGCTCGTGTGGCGCAACGTGACCCGCATCAAGCTGATCCAGGCCTTTCGCTCGGCCTATGGGGCGCCGGGCGATGCGCTGCTGCCGGGCGAGCCCCTGATCTGCGACGGGCTCGAGCTGCCGCTCAAGCACCGCAAGAAACGCATCGACCTTGAGGCGCGGGGTCTCATCAAGGGGGCGCAGGTGGTCTATCTGGGACCGGGGCGCAAGCCCGGCTTTTCGCGCCTGCATGTCGTCGGCGCCGAGGATCCGCGCATCTCGGCCGCAAGCATCGTCAAGATCGAGATGCCCGATGTCGAGGAACCCTTTATCCCCTATGCCGCGCGCATGGGCGCAACTTTCCTGCAT
Source organism: Paracoccus mangrovi (assembly GCF_042648425.1). Taxonomy (NCBI): domain Bacteria; kingdom Pseudomonadati; phylum Pseudomonadota; class Alphaproteobacteria; order Rhodobacterales; family Paracoccaceae; genus Paracoccus; species Paracoccus mangrovi. Next base: position 84,414 of record NZ_JBHRXJ010000010.1, read on the forward strand.
GGCGCGGCGGTGACCATCCACAAGGCCCAGGGCTCGCAATGGCCCGATGTCCAGGTCTTTGCCCCCGACATTTCCGCCGCCGCGTGGTCGGGTCGGTCCGAGGCCGGGATCGCATTGTGGAAACGCCTTGCCTATGTCGCCATCACCCGGGCACAGGAACGCCTGCACTGGGTGGTGAAATCGCGCCTTGCCCGGCCCAGCGCACCTTTGGGTATCGACCATCTGGATGCCCCCACAGCCCCCCTGCAACTTGCCGCCGAGGCCGAGACCGGAGCGTGAACGCCGGGTGGCCGCCTGGCACGGGCCGCGCGGGGGGATCCGCGATCAGGACCCCGCCTGCCCCCGGTTCAGCGCCTTGCGGCCCGGCCGCAGCTGGTTCATGCGCAGCTCCAGCGCCTCGATCAGCGCCTCGCGCGGGATGCCGGTTTCCTCGGACAGCCGCATCAGCCCGAAATGCACCCGTGCCAGTTCCTGATAATAGCGGGTGAAATTATAGTTGATCGTGGCCCCCGCGACCGCGCCCAGAACCGGCACCGTCTGCGCCGCGAGTTTCTGCGCCATCGAGGCCGAAAGCCGGGGCGCCACGCGCCCGATCAGCGCCTGCACCGTGTGCCCGGTGATCGTCATCCGCGCCGTCAAAAGCCCAAGATCGGTGCCGTCATCCTCAGAGAGCGGCCCGGACGAGGCAAAGATCTGCAAGGCCGCGCGCCGCGCCGCATCGGAATTCGGATCGAACCCGTGTTCGGATGCGATATCCATGATCGCGCGCAACAAAAGCGTGATCGTCACCGGCAGTTCCAGCATGGCGCCGCCCAGCCCGGCAATGCCGCCCACCGCGCCCGAGGTGGTGGACAAAAGCCGGTTGAACATGTCGCCCCGGTCGCGCAGCACCCCGCGCGAACGCGCCGCCGCGTCAAAGGCACGGTCCAGCGCGGCATAGGTCAGCCGGTCCAGCCGCCCGCGCACCGATTGCGGCAGCTTTTCGACCAGCCCCTCGGCCTTGCCGCCGACGGCGTTCAGCACCTCCATGGCGATGCCGCCCGCGGCCAGATAGCGCCGCGCCAGCCGGTCGATCTCGGCATGGACGGTGGGGTCGGTGATCGGAGGCAGGATCGACTGCCGCGGGGATATCTGGGTTTGCTCTGTCATCACCTGAAAACAGCTGGGGACGGTTCGGGCACGGGACAAGCCCCGCGCGAAAAGGAAAACCCCGAAAGCCGGCGCCAGTTCCCGAAATCCGTCGGCAATCCGCAAGTCGGGTTCCGGCGATCAGCCGGCCGATCCGATCCGGGCCCGGTGCCCGGCCGGGGCGGCATCGCCGTTCCCCGTCCCGTTTCCGGTCTGGTTCCCGGCCCCCGTGCCGTCTTCGTCCCCCGTGGCGGGCGCCCTGCCATCCCCGGCCCGCGCCGCGTCCCCCGCCCCGGCGATCCGTTCGACCAGACCGTGAACGCCCTGCCATGCGCCGGGCCGCAATTCGAGCCCGAGCACCCGGTCGGGGTTGGTGGGCGGCGGCATCTCGACCCCTTCAAGCCGGGAAAAACCGAACCGCTCGTAATAGGGCAGATCCCCGACCAGCATCACCCGTTCCCAGCCCAGCGCCAGCGCGCGTTCCAGACTTTCGCGCATCAACAGCGCGCCCAGCCCCTCGCCCTGGGTGGTCGGATGCACCGCGATCGGACCCAGCAGTAATACCGGCCAGGCCCCGATCCGCACCGGCCAATAGCGGATCGCCCCCACCGGCACCCGGTATTCGTTGCGCAGCATCAGACATAGCGGCAACACCGGCGCCACCCCATCGCGCAGCCGGTACGAGGACAGCGCCGTCCGCCCCGGGGCAAAACACAGATCCAGCAGCGCCTCGACCTCGGGCGTGTCGGCAGGGGTTTCGGGGCAAAGTTCGTACATCCGGGCTCCGGTTTGCGGGACGGGCATGGAACGGGCGGGATTCGGCGCCAACCGGCGCGCGGGGTTCCGGGTAACATGCATGCGTGCGCACGAAAACCGTTTGCAAGGCCCGCAGCGGACAAATTCTTGCGCGCCGGAGCCGGGCAGGATCTGGCATGGCGGGCCGGGCGGGCAGCACAGGACGGGCGGCACAGAACGGATAGCGCAGAACGGGCAGGTCAGGGCCGGGATGCCGGCTTGACCTGTCCTGCGGCGGCGTTCAGATTTGGCCTTCGCGCCCCGCCCATTTTCGCCGGGCCAATCCATGGAACCCCGCCATGCCGGCCGAACTGCAATTGCTGATCATCGAGGCCACGATCCTGTTGATCGCCTATCTGGGCATCTATCCGAGCATGCGCGATCTGACGATGCGGCGGATGCTGATCGTCGATCTTGTGCTCACCGCGCTGGCGCTGGCGGTGGGGGCGGCGCTGTTTGCGGGGCGCGGCATCGGGTTTTCGCTTGTCTTCGTCGAAACCAATTGGGCGGTCTTTCTGTTGCTCAGCATGGCGGCGATGGAAATTCCGTTGTTTCTCTGGTTTTGTGGGCGCCATGGGATCGACTTCGACGACCCCGACTGACACATACCGAAAGCGGCCTCACCCCGCCGCGTTCCCAGTACCGCGTTTCCAGCACGAAGGAGCCAGCCCGCCATGTTCTATCGCCCCCAGGACGGCCACGGACTGCCCCATAACCCGCTGAACGCCATCGTGGCGCCGCGACCCATCGGCTGGGTCTCGACCCGGGGGCGCCGGGGCGACAATCTTGCGCCCTATTCGTTCTTCAACCTGACCGCCTATGTGCCGCCGCAGGTCATGTTCGCCTCGACCTCGGCCAAGGAGGACCGGCGCGGCACCAAGGACAGCGTCGCCCAGATCGCCGAAAGCCGGGTGTTTTGCGTCAATATCGCCGATGGCGCGATGCGCGATCAGGTAAATGCCAGTTCCGCCGCATTGCCCGCCGGCAAAAGCGAGTTCGAGGCCGCCGGCATCGAATCCGCGCCGTGCGAAACCATCGACTGCCTGCGCGTGGCCCATGCCGCCGCATCGCTGGAATGCCGCGCGACCCGCATCCTGCGTCTGGCGGGCGAGGCGAATTACATGGTCCTGGGCGTCGTCACCGGCATCCATCTGCGCGAGGATTGCGTCATCGACGGGCGTTTCGATCTGCGCGCGACCGGCTGGCTGTCGCGGCTGGGCTACAAGGATTACGCCACCACCACCGAAACCTTCGAGATGGAGCGCCCATGACATCGCCCAAGCCCCCGATCAACGCCCCGGCCGCCCATCAAGCCGATACCCGGATCGCCGGTGACAGGCCGCTGCGCGATACGCGCAGCCTGCGCGACTATATCCGCACCATCGTGGATTTCCCCAAAGAGGGCATCCTGTTTCGCGACGTGACCACGCTTTTCGCCGATGCGCGCGGCTTTCGCATGGCGGTGGACCAGCTTCTGACGCCCTATGCGGGTCTTGCCATCGACAAGGTGGTCGGGCTTGAGGCGCGCGGCTTCATCCTGGGCGGTGCGGTCGCGCATCAGCTCTCGGTGGGCTTTGTGCCGATCCGCAAAAAGGGCAAGCTGCCCGGTTCCGTCATCAGCGAGGCCTATGCCCTGGAATATGGCGAGGCGGTGATGGAGATCCATGACGATGCCCTGAAATCCGGCGAGCGGGTGCTGATCGTGGACGACCTGCTGGCCACCGGGGGCACGGCGGCGGCGGGGATCCGGCTGTGCGAAAGGCTGGGCGCCGGTGTCGTCGGCTGTGCCTTTGTCATCGACCTTCCCGATCTGGGCGGGCGCGCCCTGCTCGAGGGGATGGGCTATGACGTCCATGCCCTGACCGCGTTCGAGGGCGACTGACCGGGAAATGACTGACGGCTTGCGGCCCGCCCGCGCCGGCACTAGGTGAGAGCCATGGACCAGAAACAGCCTTTGACCCTTTACCTTGCGGCGCCGCGCGGCTTTTGCGCCGGCGTCGACCGCGCCATCAAGATCGTCGAGCTGGCGTTGCAGAAATGGGGCGCGCCCGTTTATGTCCGCCACGAGATCGTGCACAACAAATTCGTCGTCGACAGCCTGCGCGACAAGGGCGCGGTCTTTGTCGAGGAACTGGACGATGTGCCCTCGGACCGGCCGGTGATCTTTTCCGCCCATGGCGTGCCCAAGGCCGTGCCCGCCGAGGCCCGCCGCCGTGAGATGGTCTTTGTCGACGCCACCTGCCCCCTGGTCAGCAAGGTCCATGTCGAGGCCGAGCGCCACCATGCCGAGGGCTTGCAGATGGTGATGATCGGCCATGCCGGTCACCCCGAGGTTCTGGGCACCATGGGGCAATTGCCCGAGGGCGAGGTGCTTTTGGTCGAGACGATCGAGGATGTCGCCGGCATCACGCCGCGCGATCCGGCGCGGCTGGCCTTTATCACCCAGACGACGCTTTCGGTCGATGACACGGCCGCCATCGTCGCCGCCCTTCAGGCGCGGTTTCCCGCCATCGTCGGACCGGCCAAGGAAGATATCTGCTATGCCACGACCAACCGCCAGGCCTCGGTCAAGGCGATTGCGGGGCGCATCGACGCGCTTTTCGTGATCGGGGCGCCCAACAGTTCCAATTCCCGCCGGCTGGTCGAGGTCGGGCGCGCCGCCGGCTGCGCCTATAGCCAGCTCGTCATGCGCGCCGATCAGATCGACTGGCGCGCCATCGAGGGCGCCCGCGCGGTCGGCGTCACCGCCGGCGCCAGCGCCCCCGAGGTGCTGGTCGACGAGGTGGTCGCGGCCTTTGGCCAACGCTATGACCTGACCGTCGAACTGGTCGAGACGGCACGCGAGAACATCGAATTCAAGGTGCCCCGGGTGCTGCGCGAACCGGCCTGATCGTCCCGCCATAGGTCGCATTGCCCCGCGGCGTTCCCGCATCATATCCTCTCCCGGCTGGCGGCGATTCCTGTCGCAGCCGCCACGCACTGGATGGAGGAACGAATGACCGTCTTTGTGATCGCCGAGGTTAAGGTTACCGATGGCGCATGGATCCCCGATTACGCCGCCCGCGTCCACGATATCGCCGCGAAATACAACGGCCGCTATCTGTCGCGCAGCGGCAATATCGAGACGCTTGAGGGCACGCCCACCGACGTCACGTTGATCGCGCTGATTCAGTTTCCCAGCCGCGAGGACGCGCTGGCCTTTGCCGGCAGCGCCGAATACGCGCCCTTTGCCGCCGCGCGCAAGACCGGCGCGGTCAGCCATTTCCGCCTGATCGACGATACCGATCTGGCCGGATCCATCCCCTATCTGGGAAAACCCGGCTAGGCGGGTTTTCGACCTCGGGGACGCTGGTCGCCCGCAATCTTGCCGCCTATAGTGCCGCCTTGCGGCCCCCGGGGCCAAAGCCCGGGCGCGACGGGCATGTCAACAGGATGGAGATTGACGATGCGACTGCTTTCGATGCCTTCGTCGGGAAACAGCTACAAGGTGCGGCTGCTGCTGGCCCTGTTGAAACGCCCCTGCGAGATCGTCGACGTCGAATATAAGACCGAGGCGCTGGAAGGCGCCCGGTCCGCTGGCCGCCTGCCCTTTGGCAAGGCCCCGGTGCTGGAACTGGACGATGGCCGGCTTTTGCCGGAATCGAACGCGATCCTGTGCTGGCTGGGCGAAGGCACCGCGTTCGTGCCCGCCGATCCCGTCCTGCGCGCCGAAATGCTGGGCTGGATGTTCTGGGAACAGAACCAGCATGAGGGCACCGTCGCCGTGCGCGGCGCCCTCATGTTCTATCCAAGCCGCCGCGTGCTGGCCACGCCCGAGCGGATGGCCGAGTTGCTGGAACGCGGGCATGCGCATTTGCAGATCATCGAGGACCGGCTGGCGGGCGGGCGCGACTGGCTGGTGGGCGATGCCCCTAGCCTCGCCGATATCTGTCTTTACGGTTATACCCATACGGCGGGCAGCCGTGGCGGGTTCGACATGGCACGGTTTCCGGCCATCGGGCGCTGGCTGGACCGCATTACCGCCCTGCCGGGCTATAAGGGGTTGGACGCATGAGCTGGGATTACCTGTTGACGGCATTCATTGTCTGCGTCTCGCCGGGGATCGGCGTCGTCTATACGCTGTCGATGACGCTGGGGGGCGGGATGCGGGCCGGGTTCTGGGCCTCGGTCGGCTGTACCATCGCCACGGTCTTTCACATGCTGGTCGCGATGGCCGGGCTGGCGGCCGTCCTGCATGCCAGCGCGGTGCTGTTTCAGGCGGTGAAATTCGCCGGTGTCGCCTATCTCTTGTGGATGGCCTGGGCGGTGCTCAGGGACCGGGGCGGCATGTCGGTCGCGCCCGCGACGCCCGCGCCGGCCGGGCGCATCGTCTGGCGCGGCATCCTGTTGAACCTGCTCAATCCCAAGCTGCCGCTGTTCTTCATGGCGTTCCTGCCGCAATTCATGCCGGCGGGCGCGGGCATGGGGTTGCTGGTCGAGCTGGGCGCGGGCTTTTCGGCCATGACCTTCGCGGTGTTTCTGGGCTATGCGGCGCTGGCCGCAAGCGGGCGCAATGCGCTTTTGGCCTCGGAAAGCGCGATGCGCTGGCTGCGGCGGGCCTTCGCGGCCAGCTTTGCGCTTTTGGGGCTCAAGCTGGCGGTGGCGCGCGCATGACACGGCTTTTCGCATGGACCGATGGCGCGTGCAGCGGCAATCCCGGCCCCGGCGGCTGGGGCGTGCTGATGCGCGCCATGGACGGCGATCAGATCGTCAAGGAACGCGAATTGTCGGGGGGCGAGCCCGACACCACCAACAACCGGATGGAGCTTATGGCCGCGATCAGCGCGCTTGAGACGCTGACCCGCGCAAGCGAGATCACCATCACCACCGACAGCGCCTATGTAAAGAACGGCGTGACCCAATGGATCCACGGCTGGAAACGCAATGGCTGGCGCACCGCCGACCGCAAACCGGTCAAGAATGCCGAGCTGTGGCAACGGCTGGATGCCGCGCAGGCGCGCCACAAGGTGCGCTGGGAATGGATCAAGGGCCATGCCGGCCATGCCGAGAACGAGCATGCCGACGAATTGGCCCGGGCCGGCATGGCCCCCTATAAGCCCGTGACAAAGGCCGCATCGTGACGCTTGGCACGCTGGTCACGGTCATGGACTATGCCAGCGTGCTGATTTTCGCGCTGACCGGGGCGCTGGTCGCCAGCCGGGGTCAGCTCGATCTGGTAGGTTTCATCTTTTTCGCCACGCTGACCGGGATCGGGGGCGGGACGCTGCGCGATCTGGTGCTGGGGCGCGATCCGGTTTTCTGGGTCGACCGGCCCGCGCTTCTGGTGCTGACGGCGGCGGCGGCCTGTGTGGTGTTTCTGACCGCGCATCTGCTGGAAAGCCGCTATCGGGCGCTCTTGTGGCTGGATGCCTGTGCGCTTGCGGTGGCGGTGCCGGCCGGCGTCGGCGTCGCCTTGGCCATGGGGGTCAGCCCGGTGGTCGTGGTGGTCATGGGGGTGATGACCGGCAGCTTTGGCGGGCTGATGCGCGATGTCATCAGCAACGAGGTGCCGCTGATCCTGAAACAGGGTGAACTCTATATCACCGCGGCATTCGGCGGCGCGCTGGCGGCGGTGGTGCTGATGGCGCTTGGCTGCGGGCGCGGCTGGGCGCTGATCATCTGCGGGATGGTGGTCTTTGCCCTGCGCGCGGGCAGCATGAGCTTTGGCTGGAAGCTGCCGGTCTATAAGGCGCGGCCGCCGCGCTGATCGCGCGCCGCGCCCTTTGGTCCCGACACCCTGTCCCGTCCTGGCCCAAATATCAGGTATCAGGTATCGGACCAGATCGCCATTTCGGTGCCGCCGGGTTCGCGGAAATGAAAGCGCTGGCCCCCCGGAAAGGCAAAGATCGGCCGGGTGATTTCACCCCCCGCCGCGCGCACCCGCGCCTGCGCCGCCTCGATATCGTCGGTCCACAGCACCACCAGAGGCGGCGCCAGAGGGCCGGCCGCAATGCCGCCATCGACACCGCCATCGGTGATTTCCTGATATTCGGGGCCGTAATCCTTGAACCCCCAGTCAAAGGCGTCCCTGAAGAACCGCTGTGTCGCCGGCAGATCGGGCGAGGAGAATTCGATATAGTCGATTTTCATCGGATGCCCCCAAAAAATGACAGGTTCATCCTGTTTGTCGCCCCCCGCCCCATATCGCAAGTCCGCGCATTGCCGTGATCACGGCAAAGTCACCGCCCGCCGGGACCGGGTTATTTCAGCACCGGCGGCCCGGGCGCACGTTCGCGCAGATCCTCGACGCCCATGCGCAGCCCGGCGCCGATCCGGTGCGCAAGCTCTGACCAGGCGCGCGCCGCATCGTCAGGCAGGGTGCGGCGCAGCGTTTCGTCAAACAGCATCAGCCATGGCGCGAAATGCTGGGCGCGGACATCGCCCGCGCGCATATGCACCTGCATCGGATTGCCGTCATAGTTGCGTTCGTAAAGGATCGCGTTCTTCCAGAAACGGGCGATCTTTTCCTCGTGCTCGGGCCAATCGGTGACATGCCCGGCAAAGATCGGGCCAAGCACCTCGTGCCGGCGGATGGCGGCGTAAAAGACCGCGACGACGCGGTCGATCTGTTCGGGGGTGACGGAAAAGCGCGGCGGGATCATGCGCGGGATATGGGGGCGGCCCGCGCCGCGCGCAATGCGGCAGCTTGTCCCGATGCGGGCTGCGGCGCATGGCTTCCGGCCAAGGGCGGGATCATCGTGCCCGCGACCAGCCGCGTCAGCGCCTGTCGCACCCCCGGCAGGCCCGAACACGGCGCCAGCACCAGATCGCGCAGGACCGGCAGGCTGCGGCTGCCCGATTGATACATCGGCGTAAAGGCCGCGCTCATGCCCTGATAGATGCGGACATGCCAGCGCCGCATGGCGGCGTAATCGGGCAATGCCTCGTTCAGCCCCGCGCGCAGCGCATGGCTCAGCGCCAGCGCATCCAAAAGCGCCATATTCGCCCCCTGCCCAAGCTGCGGGCTGGCGCGATGGGCGGCGTCTCCGATATGGACAAGCCCCGGCGCATGCGGCCTGCCAAGCGTGCCATGGCTATAGCGCGCGACGGTCATGTCGGCATTCCGCCGGATCGGCTCCAGAAACGGCGCCATCTCGGGCCAAAGCGCGGTGACCCCGGCCTTCCACCCCGCAAGCGACGCCTCGGGCCAGGCCTCAAGCTCGGCCAGGGGCATCGACCAGAACACCGCCGCAAGCGGCGTCGCATCCCCCGCAAGACGACCGATCGGCAGGATGCCCGCCATGCGGCTTGCGCCGTGATAGCGCTGGCGCAGCTGGGTCCGGGTCAGCGCCGTCCCGGACGGCCAGGGGACGGTGCCCCAGATCGCACCATAGCCCAAGGGCCGCGCCCGCAGGGGCGAGATGCGCGAGCCCGCGCCGCTGGCATCCACGACCAGATCGAAGGGGCCGTATTCGCGCCCGTCCCGCAAGCGCAGGATGCGTTGATCCGAACCCCGCTGCCCCGCCCCGACCAGCGGCGCGTTCTCGACCTCGGCCGAGGTCACCACCGGCAGGCCCAGCCGGGCGACCCGGTCCCATAACAGCTGAAACAGCGCCGCGCGGTGAATGCCGCGTCCGGGCGCGTCGCCGGGATAGGACACGTCCAGCACCCGCCGCCCGCCCGCGCCATGGCCCAGCATATGCGCGATCGGGCTGGACAGGCGGCACAGATCGTCGTCCAGACCGATCAGCCCCATCACCGCCTGTCCGACCGGCTGGATCACCAGCCCGGACCCGACCGGGCGGGGGCAATCGAAACGTTCGAACAGGGTGGGATCGTGCCCATCCTCGGCCAAAAGCGCCGCAAGGGCCAGCCCGCCGATGCCGGCGCCGATAATCGCGATACGGTATCCCATGGCCGCAGCCTTGCCCCAGCCCGCGCCCAAGCACAAGCGCTTGCAGGGGCTTGGCCGGTTTCCTATAACCCGCTTCATGTTCAGCATGGGCCGGATTCAGCGAATTACCCGCCCGGCGGCGTAGGATCCCCTCGCCGCCGGGTTACGCATGCCTGCCCTGCCACCGAAGGATCCCCGCCAGATGAGCGACACCACCCCGACCGCGCCCGATTACCGCGACACCGTTTTCCTGCCCCAGACCGATTTTCCGATGCGCGCGGGCCTGCCGCAGCGCGAACCGGAATGGCTGGCGCGGTGGGCCCGGATCGGCATCTATGACCGCCTGCGCGAAAAACAGGGGCGCAAGCCCTTTATCCTGCATGACGGCCCGCCCTATGCGAACGGCAACCTGCATATCGGCCACGCGCTGAACAAGGTGCTCAAGGATTTCATCACCCGCTCGCAGCAGATGATGGGCCGCGACGCGCGCTATGTGCCGGGCTGGGACTGTCACGGCCTGCCCATCGAATGGAAGATCGAAGAGGAATACCGCAAGAAGGGTCAGGACAAGGACGCCGTCGATACCATCGAGTTCCGTCAGGAATGCCGAGCATTTGCCGACCGCTGGATCGACGTCCAGCGCGAGGAGTTCAAGCGTCTGGGCGTGATCGGCAATTGGGACGCGCCCTATCTGACCATGGATTTCCACGCCGAGGCGGTGATCGCGGCCGAGTTCATGAAACTGCTGATGAACGGGTCGCTGTATCAGGGCTCAAAACCGGTGATGTGGTCGCCGGTGGAAAAGACCGCCTTGGCCGAGGCCGAGGTCGAATATCACGACCATACCAGCCATACGATCTGGGTGCGGTTCAAGCCGGTTGCGGCGGCGCTGGATGGCGCATCTGTCGTGATCTGGACCACCACGCCCTGGACCATCCCGCAAAACCGCGCCGTGGCCTACAACCCCGGCATCGCTTACGGCCTTTATGAGGTCGGCGCCGTGGCCGAGAACGCCACCGCCCAGAGCGGCGAAAAACTGGTGCTGGCCGATGCGCTGGCCGAGGGCGTGATGACCGCGGCCAAGGTCGAAAGCCACAAGCGCCTGCGCGATGTTGCGGCGGATGAACTGTCGGGCCTGATCCTCGCCCATCCCTATCGCGGGATCGAGGGCGGCAATGGCGAATGGGATTACGACGTCCCGCTGCTGCCCGGCGATCACGTCACCGATGACGCGGGCACGGGCTTTGTCCATACCGCCCCCAGCCATGGCGATGACGACTATCAGCTGGGCCTGAAATACGGCCTGCCGATGACCTATAACGTCGAGCCGGACGGATCATATCGCAAAGACCTGCCGGTCTTTGGCGGGCTCGCGATCATCCAGCCCGATGGCAAGGACGGCCCGGCCAATGTCGAAAACATCAAGCAGCTGGCTTATGCCGGCGCGCTTTTGGCCAAGGGCAAGGTCAAGCACAGCTATCCCCATAGCTGGCGCTCGAAAGCGCCGCTGATCTATCGCAACACACCGCAATGGTTCGCCGCCATCGACAAGGCGCTGGATGACGGCATGGGCGAATACGGCGCGACCATCCGCACCCGCGCGCTGACCTCGATCGACAAACTGGTCAAATGGACGCCGCAGACCGGGCGCAACCGGCTGTTTTCCATGGTCGAAAACCGCCCCGATTGGGTTCTGTCGCGCCAGCGCGCCTGGGGCGTGCCGCTGACCTGTTTCGTGAAAAAGGGCGCGCGACCCGACGACGCCGATTTCCTGCTGCGCGATCAGCGCATCAATGACCGGATCATCGAAGCCTTCGAGAAAGATGGCGCAGATATCTGGTATCGCGACGATTTCAAGGCGCGCGTGCTGGACGGGATCGTCAACCCCGACGATTACGATCAGGTCATGGACGTGCTGGATGTGTGGTTCGACAGCGGCTCGACCCATGCCTTCGTGCTGCGCGACCGCGACGATGGCGCCCCTGACGGCATCGCCGATCTGTATCTGGAAGGCACCGACCAGCATCGCGGCTGGTTCCATTCCTCGCTTTTGCAGGCCTGCGCGACCAAGGGGCGCGCGCCCTATCGCGGCGTTCTGACCCACGGCTTCACGCTGGATGAAAAGGGCATGAAAATGTCCAAATCGCTGGGCAATACCGTCGCGCCCGCCGATATCATCAAGGAATACGGCGCCGATATCCTGCGGCTTTGGGTGGCGCAGTCGGATTACACGACCGACCTGCGCATCGGCAAAGAGATCCTGAAAGGCACCGCCGACAGCTATCGCCGGCTGCGCAACACGCTGCGTTTCGTGCTGGGCAATCTCGACGGGTTCTCGGACGCCGAACGCGTCCCGGTCGAGGAAATGCCGGAACTGGAACAGTGGATCCTGCACCGGCTGGCGCAGATCGACCACCAGCTGCGCAAGGGCTATGACGCCTATGACTTCCAGGGCGTGTTCCAGAGCGTGTTCCAGTTCGCGACCGTGGACCTGTCGGCATTCTATTTCGACATCCGCAAGGACGCGCTTTATTGCGACGCGCCCGACAGCCGCCGCAGGCGCGCGGCACGCACGGTGCTGGACATCCTGTTCCACCGGCTGGTGACATGGCTTGCGCCGATGCTGCCCTTCACGATGGAGGATGTCTGGCTGTCGCGCTTCCCCTCGAAACAGGACAGCGTGCATCTGCATGATTTCCCGGTCACGCCGGCCGACTGGCTGAACGAGCCCCTGGCGCGGAAATGGGATGCGATCCGCCGCGCCCGCCGCGCCGTGACCGCCGCCCTGGAAATCAAGCGCACGGACAAGGTCATCGGCGCCAGTCTTGAGGCCGCGCCGGTGGTGCATGTGCGCGACGACGATATGCTCAAGGCGCTGAAATCGGTCGATTTCGCCGATATCTGCATCACCTCGGGGATCAGCCTGACCGCCGATCCGATCCCGGACGAGGCGTTCCGCCTGCCCGATGTGACCGGCGTGGGTGTGGTGTTCGAGCCGGCCGAGGGCGAGAAATGCCAGCGCTGCTGGAAGATCCTGCCCGATGTCGGCAGCCATGCCCATCCCGGCACCTGCGCCCGCTGCAACGAGGTCCTGAACGAGGAGCTGTCCGATGGCTGAACGTCCCGCCTATCTGAACGCGGGGGCGCGCTATACCCCCGCGCCCGACCGTTACGCGCGGATGGAATATCGCCGCAGTGGCAGATCGGGGCTGAAACTGCCGGCGGTCAGTCTGGGTCTGTGGCATAATTTCGGCGAGGACACCCCCCATCAGACCAAGCGCGCCATCTGTCAGGCGGCCTTTGATCACGGCATCACCCATTTCGATCTGGCCAATAATTACGGCCCCCGCCCCGGCGCCGCCGAAGAGGCCTTTGGCCAGATCCTGCGCAGCGATTTCGCCGGTCTGCGCGACGAGCTGATCATCAGTTCCAAGGCCGGCTATTACATGTGGGACGGCCCCTACGGCGAATGGGGCAGCCGCAAATATCTGATCGCCAGCTGTGACCAGTCGCTGAAACGGCTGGGGGTCGATTATGTCGACATCTTCTATTCGCACCGCTTCGACCCCGACACGCCGCTTGAGGAAACCATGGCGGCGCTGGATCACATCGTGCGGTCGGGGCGCGCGCTTTATGTCGGGCTTTCCAGCTATAATGCGCAGCGCACCCGCGAAGCGGCGGCGATCCTGCGCGATCTGGGCACGCCCTGCCTGATCCATCAGCCCAGCTATAACATGCTGAACCGCTGGGTCGAGCGTGACGGGCTCCTGGATGCGATGGACGATCTGGGCATGGGCTCGATCGCCTTTACCGCGCTGGCGCAGGGCATGCTGACGCGCCGCTATCTGAACGGCATCCCCGGCGACAGCCGCGCCGCACAGGGCAAATCGCTGCACCCCGATTGGCTCAATGAGACCAGCCTTGCGGCGTTGCGCGGGCTCAACGACATTGCCGAGGCGCGCGGCCAAAGCCTTGCGCAGATGGCCATCGCATGGGTGCTGCGTGGCGGGCGGGTGACCTCGGCGCTGATCGGTGCCTCGCGGCCCGAACAGGTCGTCGAATGCGCGGGCGCGGTGGCCAATACCGATTTCACGCCCGACGAGATCGCCCGGATCGACGCGCTGTGCGCCGATGTGGGCGATATCAACCTTTGGGCGCGCTCGTCGGAAGAGGCCTGAGACCTCAGCCCAGCCACAGACCTTCGCGGCGCAGGCGATGACGGATCGCCTGTTCCGTGGGCGGGGGATCCTCATCGGCGAAAAGCGGACGCAGCACGCGCCGCCCCTCGCCCGCGACGATCAGGCGCTGGACCGCCTCATCCCCGGCCAGAAGCGGCGCGATCACAGGATCGGCGGCCAGATCCTCGATCAGATCCAGAACCGGCTCGGCCTCGCGCGCATAAAGTAGCGGCAGGTTGCGATAGTGACAGCTGACATCCCCGTCCAGCCCGGCCAGTTCCGGCCCCGGACGACCGCCGCCAAAGCCATGCACGACCAGCGGCAGCGCCACCTGATCCAGCCAGGGGTCAAGGCTTTGACAGGCCAGCGCATCGCCCGGCTCGTCGCGGATGGCGCTGGCATATTCGGCGAAGCGGCGGCCGAATTCCGGGCCATCCGTGCCCAGAAACCAGCCGGCGTTAAAATAAAGATAACGTTCCCAATGCTCATCCGGCTGGGCCATGTCGAGCGAGCTGGCGAAATCCAGCCCGAAACGGTCATAAAGCGATTTCCAGATCGCGCCATAGCCCGGCCCATAGGGCGGCGGTTCGGGCCATGTGGCCGTGCGCCGCATCGAGGCCGAGGGGCGTGAGAAATCCACTGCCAGCCCCGCCAGCTCGCCCATGATCAGGGTGTCGCTGTCGAAAAAGATGAAGGGCCGCCCCGGGGTCAGAAGCGCCAGCGCCTCGATCTTGTTGCCATAGGGATAGGCGCGGCCGAACCGGGTCGCGGTAAAGGGCAGGATCTCGGCCCCGAATGCGGCCAGCGCATCGCGGACCGGGGCGGGCATGGCGATATCGGCGCCCTCCCACGCGGCCTCGGGGCGCGGCTCGGCAACGATAAGCCGGCCGCGCCAATCCGGGGCATTGCGGCGCAGGCTGGCCGCGAACAGCACCGCCTCGACCCCAAGCCGGCCATTCTGTCCGACGATCAGAATGTCGAATTCGGGCGCGGGCTTTGCGGCGGCTTTGCGGGCGGATCCGGGCGCGGGTTTGGCGGCGGCTTTGGCGGTGGTCTTACCGGTGGTTTTGCCAGCGGCCTTGCCGGCGGGCTTGCGCGCGGGGGCGCCGTCCTTGCCGGCGGGGCCGGCGGGCGGAGGTGGTGCGGCGGGTTCGGCCCTTGCAACGGCGGGCGTCGCCGCGACGGGCTTGGCCGGGCTGGTTTTGGCCTTTTCGGTTTCGCCCTTGCCGGCTTTGTCATTCCCGGTTTTGGCGGCGCTTGTCTGAGCCTCTCCGACCTTGGCGGTGCCGGATTTGTCTTTGCCAGTTCTGGCAGCAGTTGCCTTGGCGGTGCTGGCTTTGTCTTTGCCGGCCTTGGCATTACTGGCCGGGGCCGGCGGGGTCTCGGCTTTGGCCTCGGGTGCTGTTTTGGGGGCCTTTGCGGCGGCGCTCTGCCGGGGCGCGGTCTTGGCGGTGGCGGCAACTCCGGCGGCGGGGACCTTGCCTTTCCCCCCCGGCTTTTTCACAGGCTCTTTCGCAGCCTTTTTCGCGGCGTCATCCGCCGGACCTGTGGCGGCTTTTGTCCCGGCCGGATCCCCGGCACCTTCCGCCGCAGCGGCCGGGGCCGGTGCTTTGTTCACGGACGGGTCGGACGCGGGGACAAAGGCGGGCGTGGCCCGGGCTGCCTTTGCGGCATCGGTCGGCGCGGCGGGGACAGGCGCGGCGGGGACGGGGGCGGCGGCATCATCGGCGCGGCCCGCCTTGCGCGCGGCGCGCTCTGCCTGACGGGTGGCGCGGCGCTCTTCGCGCTCAAGGCGGTTGGCCTCTTTGCGCGCGGCGCGCGCGGCGGCGCGATCCCCGGTCGGCTGTTCCTCCGAGGCATCCTTGGCCTTGGCTGCCCGATCCGCCCGCTTTCCGGCCTTGTTGCCCGTCATCGCGTTTCTCCGAAAGACTGTGATACTGTTTACCGTCCCCTGATAGCCCGAGGCATCGGCCACGGCCAGCCCCGCTCTGTCGCATCCGTGCCGCAGCCGCCCCGGCATGGGCGCGAACCGCCGGTTTTCCGTGTAAACCTCGCCCAAAAGGCAGGTTTACCTTGCGTCAACGAAAGGGCACGGTACATGCGCCGTTCAAAGATTTTCTCTTTTACAGGTACGGCAAGACCGGGTGGACGGCGTCACCGGCCGCCTCCCGGTCGTCCGCTTTGGTCCTGGCGCGCGCATGCCCCAGGACCAAAGCGGATCAGCCCATCCCCAGCGCGCTCTTGTAAAGCTCGATCAGAGCTTCCTGTTCGGCGATATCGTCCTTGTCGCGCTTGCGCAGCGAGACGATCGAACGCATGGCCTTGGCGTCATAGCCGCGCGCCTTGGCCTCGGCATAGATTTCGCGGATCTGTTCGGTCAGATCCTTCTTTTCGGCCTCAAGCCCCTCGATCTGTTCGATGAACTGGCGCAGCTCATCGGCCGCCACGTTATAGGTCGCGTCATCGCTCATGGTGGTGTGTTCCCTTGCCTCATCCATGCCGGCAGGGGCCGGCTGCCCATTGGCCAAAGGGTCTAGGCGGTCTTGCGGGCGGGTGCAATCACCGCTAGGCCCGTCGCCGGCACGGGGCCGGACCAAAGGCCCGCCGGACAGGGGGTAAGATGACGATCTGGGACGGGCTGATCTGGGGCGGGACGGCGTTGACGGCGGCGGGGCTTGCGGCGCTGGTCTGGTGCATCGTGACCGCTGCCCGCGCCAAGGCGCGCGGCCTTGCCGATGACGAGATGCGCGCGGTCATGCGCCGCGTCGTGGTGGTGAACATGGCGGCGCTGGCGGGATCGGTCTTCGGGCTGATGTTCGTCGTGCTTGGCATCATGCTGGGCCGGTGACATGCGCGCGCTGATCCAGCGGGTCGCCGAGGCCGGGGTCACCGTCGACGGCCGCAGCACGGGCGCGATCGGGCCGGGCCTTCTGGTGCTGGTCTGCGCCATGCAGGGCGATCCCGACGACGCGCCCGCAAAGCTGGCCGCACGGGTGGCCAAGCTGCGCATCTTTCGCGACGAGGCGGGCCGGATGAACCGCTCGGTCCTTGATGTGGGGGGCGCGGTGCTTGTGGTCAGCCAGTTCACCCTGGCCGCCGATACCCGCACCGGCAACCGCCCCGGTTTTTCCACCGCCGAGGCCCCCGCCCGGGGCGAGGCGCTGTATCTGCGCTTTGCCGAATGCCTGCGCGATCAGGGCCTTAGGGTCGAGACCGGCGAATTCGGCGCCGATATGCGCGTGGCGCTGATCAATGACGGACCGGTGACGATCTGGATGGACAGCGCCGAGCGCGCTTGACTTTTCGGCGCCGAACCCTCATCTGCGACAAGTTGCCGCCCGCTGCCGCGTGAGCAGCCGACGCGAAACCCGCGTCAGGTCGGCACGAATTTCCGGTTTCCCAATCACGCGGGGAGGCTTGCGGGCAATGCGTATCCTGCCCGCCCCTCGCAATCCGCCGCACGACCGGAACGCCCGGCCGCGGCCCCTTGCCATGTCCGCCGATACGCGGGCGGCATGGCCGAAAGACGTTATGACGACTGAAAACTCCCGCCCGAACCGTTCGGGCAAGCCGCGCCATCAAGACGGTGGCAAGCCGCGCTTCAACCGCGCGCCCAAACCCAACCACAATCACAACCCGCGCCGTCACCGCGACGAGCCGGAAGAAAAGTTCATCCGCCGCGCCATTCCCGATATCGACACGCCCTTTACCCAGATGGGGATCGACGCGCGCGTGGCCATCAACCTGCCCGGGCTGGGGATCGAAACCCCCTCGCCCATTCAGGAAAAATCCATCCCCGGCATCGTTGCCGGCCGCGACCTGCTGGGCCTTGCCCAGACCGGCACCGGCAAGACGGCGGCCTTTGGCCTGCCGATGCTGACGCGGCTTTTGAACATCGGCCGCAAGCCCGAGCCCCGGACCTGTCGCGCGCTGATCCTTGCGCCGACGCGCGAGCTGGCCACCCAGATTGCCGAGAATATCGACAATTACGCCGCCGGCACCCCGATCCGGCAGTTCCGCGTCGTCGGCGGCGCCTCGATCAACGTGCAGGTGCAGCGTCTGGAACGCGGCGTCGACGTGCTGATCGCGACGCCCGGCCGGCTGATCGACCTGATCGAGCGTGGCGCCATCGACCTGTCGCAGACCGGCTATCTGGTCCTGGACGAGGCCGACCAGATGCTGGACATCGGCTTTATCCACGCGCTGCGTCGCATCGCGCGGATGCTGCCCAAGGAACGCCAGACGCTGCTGTTTTCGGCGACCATGCCCAAGCTGATGGCGGAACTGGCCGACAGCTATCTGACCGATCCGCTCAAGGTCGCGGTGAACCCGCCCGGACAGGCCGCCGAAAAGATCGAACAGGGCGTGCATTTCGTCAATCAGGGCGACAAGGCGACGCTGCTGGCGGAATATCTGTCCAAGCATACCGACGAGCTGGCCATCGTGTTCGGCCGCACCAAGCACGGCTCGGAAAAGCTGTCGAAGCTTCTGGAGAAATGGGGCTACAAGGTCGCCGCCATCCACGGCAACAAGAGCCAGGGGCAGCGCGAGCGCGCTTTGGCAAGCTTCCGCGCCGGCGACACCAAGGTGCTGGTGGCGACCGATGTGGCGGCGCGCGGTCTGGATATTCCGCAGGTGGCGCATGTCTATAACTATGACCTGCCCAATGTGCCGGAAAACTATGTCCACCGGATCGGGCGCACCGCCCGCGCCGGCCGCGACGGCCGCGCCATCGCCTTTTGCGCCCCCGCCGAGATCGGCGAATTGCGCGCCATCGAAAAGGCGATGAAGGCGCAGATCCCGGTCGTCGGCGGCGAGCCGCCCTTTGAGGTCGCGAAAATCCGCGAACGCGGTGGCCCGGCCGGTCGCGGCGGCCCCGGCGCGGGTGCCGGTACGGCACGCAAACGTCCGGCGCGGCGCCCCTCGCGCGCGCCGAAATCCGCCCCCCGCGGCTGATCCGACGCAAACGTGAGCCGCCGCCCCCGCGCGGCGGCTTGCGGGCCACGGCCAGTCGCGGCTATCTGCCGGCATGGCCAAGCTTTATTTCCACTATTCGACCATGAACGCGGGCAAGAGCACCTTGCTTTTGCAGGCGTCCTATAACTACCGCGAACGCGGCATGGCGACGCTTTTGCTGACCTCGGCGCTGGATGACCGTGCCGGGCCGGGGCGGATCGCCAGCCGCATCGGCATCGCCGAGGATGCCATGACCTTCACCCCCCGCACCGATCTTTTCGACCTGATCCGCGCCGAGGGGCGCGGCGCCGCCTGCATCTTTGTCGACGAGGCCCAGTTTCTTACCCCCGATCAGGTCTGGCAGCTGGCCCGCGTGGCCGACGATCTGGGCCAGCCGGTCATGTGCTATGGCCTGCGCGTCGATTTCCGGGGCGAGCTGTTCCCCGGCTCGGCGGCGCTTTTCGCGCTGGCCGACGACCTGCGCGAGGTGCGCACCATCTGTCACTGCGGCCGCAAGGCCACGATGGTGGTGCGTCAGGACGAGCATGGCCGCGCCCTGCACGAGGGCGCGCAGGTCCAGATCGGTGGAAACGACACCTATACCTCGCTCTGCCGGCGTCACTGGCGCGAAGCGATGGGAGAACATTCATGACCGCATCCAATACCACCCGTGCCTATGGCTGGGCCGCGCGCGCCTTTCACTGGATCGTGGCCGCGCTGATCCTGGCGGCGATCGGGCTGGGGCTTTACGCCAACAGCCTGCCGCAGGGCGGCGAGGCCGAATTGCAGGCGGTCTTTGCCGCCTTTTCGATCCACAAGACGGTGGGGATGGCGGTGCTGTTTCTGGCCACGCTGCGCATTCTGTGGACGCTGCGCCAGATCCGGCCGCGCCCCCTGCACCCGCGGCGCCGGCTGGAAACCCTGCTGGCCGAAACCGTGCATTGGGCGCTGTGGATCGGCATGATCGTGATGCCGCTGTCGGGCTGGCTGCTGCATTCGGCGGCGCCGGGCGGGTTTTCCCGCATCCTGTGGCCGCTGGGACAGCGCCTGCCCTTTGTCCCCGAGGACGCGCATCTGGCCGAAAGCTTTGCGCGCTTTCACGAAACCGGCTGGTGGGTTCTGGCCGGGCTGATCGCGCTGCATGTCGCGGGCGCGCTGAAACATGCGCTGATCGACCGCGACGACACGCTGGCGCGCATGGCCGGCAATCCCGACCGCCTGTCCGAGCCGCCCGAACATGTCATGTCGCCGCGCGTGCAGCATGTGCTGGCGGCGCTTGGCGCGTTGGTGATCTGGGGCGCGACGGCGACCCTTCCCGCCCAGAGGGCCGAGGTCGCCGCCCAGGCCGCGACCGCCACCGCGCCAACCCTGCCCGCCTCTGCCGTCGCCCCGGCGGAAAGCACCGGCGCGCCCCTGTGGCAGGTCCAGCAGGGCACATTGGGCATCACTGTCCAGCAAAGCGGCAATCCCGTCGCCGGACAGTTCGGGCAATGGCAGGCCCGGATCGCCTATGATCCCGAAAGCCGGACCGGTCAGGTCGCGGTCGATATCGACGTCGCCTCGCTGACGCTGGGCTCGGTCAGCAGCAACGCCACCGGGCCGGACTTCCTGAACGCCCCCGCCCATCCGACCGCGCAATTCGAGGCCGAGATCCTGCCCCCCGCCGCCGAGGGTCAGCCCCATATCGCGCGCGGCACCCTGACCATCGCCGGGAAAAGCATTCCGGCCGAATTGCCCTTTGCGCTGACGCTCGCGGGCAACAGCGCCACGGCCAAGGGCGAGATGCAGGTGGACCGGCGCGATTTCGGCATCGGCGCGGGTTACGCCGATGAAAGCACGGTCGGATTCGCCGTCGCCATCGGTTTCGAGCTGAGCGCGTCACGGCAGCCCTGACCGGCGCCGGGTAAGGCAGGACAAACAAAAAGGGCCGCCCCTCGGGGCGGCCCTTCTCATGTCAAAGTCCGGGCGGCAGCGATTAGCCGACCAGTTCCAGACCCGAGAAGAAGAAGGCGATTTCGCGCGCTGCGGCTGCGGGGCTGTCCGAACCGTGGACCGAGTTTTCGCCGACCGACAGGGCGAATTCCTTGCGGATGGTGCCGGCATCGGCATTGGCCGGGTTGGTGGCGCCCATCACTTCGCGGTTTTTCAGGATGGCATTCTCGCCTTCCAGAACCTGCACCACGACCGGCTCCGAGGTCATGAATTCGGTCAGTTCGCCGTAAAAGGGGCGTTCCTTGTGTTCGGCATAGAACTGACCGGCTTGCGCCAGGGTCAGCTGAATGCGCTTTTGCGCGACGATGCGCAGGCCGGCATCCTCGAACTTGGCGTTGATCTTGCCGGTCAGGTTGCGCTTGGTCGCGTCGGGTTTGATGATGGAAAGCGTGCGTTCGATCGCCATTTTCGGTGCCTTTTCATGTGAAAGACCGGGCGCCTGTGAATGTGCCCCGGCAGGTATTTCGGATCGCCGGCCTGCTAGCATGAACCCCGTGGCTTGAAAACCCCGCGCGATCACCTGCACCGCATGAGACATTCCGCCACATTTCAATAACATAGTAATTTTGTCAGATATTTTACCGATGAAAGGAGCTCTCATGAAAAGAACAATCTGCCTGCTGGCTGTATTCGCGACACCCGCCCTTGCACAGGACACCACGCCCCTGCCCATGACCTATGACATCTTCGAGGCGGCCGTGCCGCATATCGACATGTCGGATTGCCCGCCCGATCTGGCGGCCGAGGGCCGTTTTTGCCGTCTGGTCCTGCTCAATGACCAACTTCAGATTTTCATTTTCTCGGAAGAGGGCGATCAGCCCCTGGTCGCCTATCGGGCCATGCCCTCCAAGGTGCTGGCCAAGGTGCTGCACTAAGGGTGCTGCACCAGGCTTGCCCGTTGACCTTGGCGTCGGCCTCGGGCATGGCTCGCGCCCATGCTCAAGATCGACGACATATCCTATTCCATCGCGGGCCGGCCGCTGTTCGCCAACGCTTCGGCGACCATCCCGGATGGCCATAAGGTCGGTCTTGTCGGTCCCAACGGGGCCGGCAAGACGACGCTGTTCCGGCTGATCCGGGGCGAATTGACGCTGGATGGCGGCACCATTTCGCTGCCCTCGCGCGCCCGCATCGGTGGCGTCGCCCAAGAGGCGCCGGGGAATGCGCGTTCGGTCCTCGACACGGTGCTGGACGCCGATGCCGAACGCGCCGCCCTGATGACCGAGGCACATGACGCCACCGACCCCGCCCGCATCGCCGAGATCCAGACCCGGCTGACCGATATCGACGCCTGGTCGGCCGAGGCGCGCGCCGCGACGATCCTCAAGGGACTGGGTTTTTCCGATGAGGATCAACTGCGCCCGACCAGCGACTATTCCGGTGGCTGGCGGATGCGGGTCGCCTTGGCGGGGGTGCTGTTTTCGCAGCCCGATCTGCTGCTGCTGGACGAACCGACCAACTATCTGGACCTTGAAGGGGCGCTGTGGCTGGAAACCTATCTGGCGCGCTATCCCTATACGGTCATCGTCATCAGCCATGATCGCGGCCTGCTGAACCGCGCCGTGGGCCATATCCTGCATCTCGATGACAAGCAGCTGACGCTTTACACCGGCGGCTACGACCAGTTCGCCCGCGCCCGCGCCGAACGCCGCGCCCTGCAGGCCGCCGAGGCCAAGAAACAGGACGCGCGACGCGCCCATCTGCAAAGCTTTGTCGACCGTTTCCGCGCCAAGGCCAGCAAGGCCAAGCAGGCCCAGGCCCGCATCAAGATGCTGGCCCGGATGGAACCGATCACCGCCCCCGAAGAGGCAAAGTTCCACCGCTTCACCTTCCCTGAACCCGAGCAGCTTTCGCCGCCCATCATCGGCATGGATGGCGTCTCTATCGGCTATGACGACCGCACCGTGCTGCGCCGGCTCAGCCTGCGCATCGACCAGGACGACCGCATCGCGCTTTTGGGCCGCAACGGTCAGGGCAAGTCGACGCTGTCCAAGCTGCTGGCCGGACGGCTGGCGCCGATGGCCGGACAGATCACCCGCTCATCCAAGCTGCGGGTCGGCTATTTCGCCCAGCATCAGGTCGATGAGCTGGTTCTGGGCGACACGCCGCTGGACCATGTCCGCCGCCTGCGCCCAGACGAGGCCCCGGCCCGGCTGCGCGCCCGGCTGGCCGGTTTCGGACTGATGGAGGCGCAGGCCGAAACCCGCGTCGGCCAGCTGTCGGGCGGGCAAAAAGCGCGGCTGTCCTTGCTGATCGCCACCATCGACGCACCGCATCTGCTGGTGCTGGACGAACCGACAAACCATCTGGATATCGAATCCCGCGAGGCCCTGACCGAAGCGCTGAACAGTTTTTCCGGCGCGGTGGTGCTGGTCAGCCATGATATGCATCTGCTATCGCTGGTGGCCGACCGCCTGTGGCTGGTCGATCAGGGCGGCGTCGCCCCCTGGCAGGGCGATCTGGACGATTATCGCAAAATGCTGCTGACCGGCGAGGACAAGGCCCCGAAAGATCCCCGACCGGCCGAGACCGGCACCGAACCCCGCCCCGCCGCCGCCAAGCGCCCCTCGCGCGAGGTGGTGCTGGAACTGCGCGCCGAGGCCCGCCGCGCCGAGGAACGGGTCGAAAAGCTGACCGCCATGCTGGAAAAGCTGGATGCGATCATGGCCGATCCGGCAACCTATGACGATGCGCAAAAGGCCGAAAGCTTTGGCCGCAAGCATGCCGAGGCCAGCGAGGCCATGCTGCGCGCGGAATCGCTGTGGATGCAGGCGCTCGAGCGGCTGGAGGCGGCCGAGCGCGCATGATTGCAACACCCCGGCCCGGATGGTCCCGGCCGGGGACGCGAATCATTGTTCCAGGACGCAATCGGGGGCATCTATAGGACCTTATCCAGGGGATTCGCCGATGCGCATTGCAGCTTTTGCTCTTATCACCGCCGTGGCTCTGCCGATGGCCGCGCAGGCACAATGGCTGAATGCCTTTGACCAACTGTCTTTCGACGCCGGTCTGGGCGCGAGCTATGGTCCCGGCTATCTGGGCGCCGACGAAAACGATGCCGAGCCCTGGTTCATCCTGCGCAACGTGACGCTGGGCGAAGGCGGCGAGGAAAAGCAGGGCTTTTCGATCATCCCGTCGTTGAACTATCTCGGCAAGCGCGACGCCGCGGATTACGACGATCTGAACGGCATGGACGATATCAGCCGCGCCTATGAGCTGGGCTTCAAGCTCAGCTATGTCAGCGGCCCCTTCACCAGCTATACCCATATCCGCAAGGGTTTTGGCGGCCATCACGGCGTGGTGGGCCAGATCGGGACCCGCTATCGCCATGATTTCGGCGACCGGCTGACCTTCTGGGCGGGCGCGGAATTGCAGGCCGGCGACGACGAGTTCACCGACACCTATTTCGGCGTGTCTGCCGATGAGGCGGTGACCAGCGGTTATGACGAATATTCGCCCGGCGGCGGCTTTTACGAGGCCAACCTGAACCTTGAAGCTCGCTATATGCTGAACGATGACTGGGCCGTTCTGGGCCGCGCCAAATATGGCCGCCTGCTTGAGGATGCGGCGGATTCGCCGCTGGTCAAGGACAAGAACCAGCCCGAAATCAGCATCGGCATCGTGCGGCACCTGAACTTCAGCTTCTGATTGCCGCATCCATGCGCTCTGGACTGGACCCGACCGCATTCGAGTCCTATATAAACGCTAAGTTTTGACAGGACGCGCCGCATGACCATGGAAAATCTGAAGGAAGGCGATCCGCTGATCGCCCCCTCGACCACCGAACATCCGCTTTACGACAGTGTGGTCGAGGCCTGCAAGACCGTCTATGACCCCGAGATTCCGGTCAATATCTATGACCTGGGCCTGATCTATACCATTGATATCAACCCGGAAAACGCCGTGCGCATCGTGATGACGCTGACCGCGCCCGGCTGTCCCGTCGCGGGCGAGATGCCGGGCTGGGTCGCCGATGCGGTCGAGCCTCTGGCCGGCATCAAACAGGTCGATGTCGAGATGACCTTTCAGCCGCAATGGGGCATGGAGATGATGTCCGACGAGGCACGGCTGGAGCTGGGCTTTATCTAGACCCGCATCCGGTGACGGCCGGCGCTGACGATATGCAGCGCGCCCTGCGTCACCGGCAATTCCCCCAAACGCGACATCGGCAGATCCATCGCGATCAGCCGCAGCATATGCAGCGTGATGCCATGCGTCACGATCAGCGCCGGCCCCCGCAAGCCGTCCAGAAAATCGCGGGCCCGCGCCTCGAGCCCGGCAAAAAGCTCGCCCCCCGGCGCGCGGTCATACCAGTCGAGCCAGCCGCCGGCCGTGACCTCGGGATGTTCGATGCACAGATCGCGCCAGAGCCGGCCGGCAAAGGCGCCAATATCGATTTCCTGCAAGCGCGCGTCGCGATGAAAATCCTGTCCGGCAAAGACGATAGCGGCGGTTTCGACGGCGCGGCCGGCGGTGCTGGAAAAACGCGCGGCATCGATATTGCGGATCAGATGCGCCTGGCGCTGCGCCTGCATGCGCCCCAGCTCGGTCAGGGGCGAATCCAGACGCCCCTGCAATCGCCCCTCGGCGTTCCAACGGGTTTCACCGTGCCGCATCAGATAGAGATCCGGCCACCGCCCCGCATTCAGACCCATTTCGCCATCGGCGGCAGGCTCATCAGCACCGCATCGGGATCGTGGCCGGTGGCCAGCCCGAATTTGGTGCCGCGGTCATAGACGAGGTTATATTCCGCATAAAGCCCGCGATGGATCAGTTGGGCATCCTTGTCGGCGGGGTTCCAGTCCTGTGCCATATGCCGTTCCGCAAGCGGCAGAAAGGCGGGCAGGAACGCCGCGCCCACGGCCTGGGTAAAGGCGAAATCCGCCGCCCAGTCGCCGCTGTTCAGATCGTCGTAAAAGATGCCGCCCACGCCCCGCGCCCGCCCGCGATGGGGGATAAAGAAATATTCGTCCGCCCAGGCCTTGAACCGGTCATAGTAATCGCCGCCATGGGGCGCGCAGGCGCCGCGCAGGGTGTCGTGGAAATGCGCGGTGTCTTCGGCATATTCGATGCAGGGGTTCAGATCGGCGCCGCCCCCGAACCACCACGCGCCCGGCGTCCAGAACATGCGCGTATTCATATGCACCGCCGGCGCATGCGGGTTCTGCATATGCGCGACAAGGCTGATGCCGCTGGCCCAGAACCGCGGATCGGCCTCGATCCCCGGCACGCCGCGCGCGGCCATCGACTGGCGCGCGGCGGGCGAAAGCTCGCCATGCACCGCCGACCAGTTCACGCCGACCTTTTCAAAGACGCGGCCGCCGCGCATGACCGACATCAGCCCGCCACCGCCATCGGTGCCGCCATCCCCGCCGCGCTGCGTTTCGCGCAGCTCGAACCGGCCCGGCGCCGCCTGCCCCGGACCGCGATCCTCAAGCGCCTCGAATGCGGCCACGATGCGGTCGCGCAGGCCGCGAAACCACGCCGCCGCCTGTTGCCGTTCGTCCTGCATCTTCATGGCCTGTCTCCGGATTCGTGAATTGTCCTGCCGCGAAGGCGGCTCTATGCTTGTCGCAAGACAACTAGTGAAGGCGGCCATGACCCGCAACATCCTGCTTGCCCTGATGCCTGTTCTGATCGTCGCAGCCTGCGGCACCCCGCAGGACCGCTGCATCAGCCGCAACACCCGCGAATTCCGGACGATTTCCAGCCTTCTGGCCGAGGTCGAGGGCAATCTGGCCCGTGGCTATGCCTGGGAAGAGCGCACCGTTTCCCGTGTCGAATGGGATGACTGCGCCTATGTGGTGCGCGGCAAGGATGGCGAACGCCACATCGCCTATCGCAGCTGCGCGCGCAATGTCAGCGATACCGAGCGTTACCGCGTGCCGATCGACCCCGCCGCCGAAATCCGCAAGCGCGACAACCTGATCGCGCGCAAGGCCGCCCTGACGAAATCCGCCATGGCCGCCGTCAATGCCTGCAAGGCCGCCTATCCCGAAGAAGGCAGCCGATCCTAAAAGACGCTTGGCGCCAGCGGGTCGCCCAGACTGCGCCCGCCATCGATGTTCAGGATCTGGCCGGTGATGAAGCTTGACGCATCGCTGGCCAGAAACTGTACCGTCGCGGCCAGTTCCTCGGCGGCGGCGATCCGCCCCAGAGGCGTCGCCGCGATCATGCGGTCGCGCAGATCGGGATCCTCGCGCAGCTTTTCCTGCAGGATATTGGACATGATGCTGGCGAAAGCCACGCCATTCACCCGGATCCGCTTGGGCGCCAAAGCCGAGGCCAGCGACCGCGTCGCCTGGGCCTGGGCGGCGCTGGAAATCGAATAGGCCAGCATTTTCGGCGTCGGCCAATTGGCCGCCAGCGACGAGACATTGATGATGGCGCCGTGCTGCAAACGCTCGTCGCCGCTTTCCTCGGCCTGCGCGACCATGCGCTTTGCCACCATCTGCGACAGCCGCAGCCCCGACAGCATATTCTCGCGCAGCATGTCGCCAAGCAGGTCCTCGCCCACCGCCAAAGGATCGCAAGGCTGCACCATGCGATGCGCATTGACCAGAATATCCACCCTGTCAAAGGCGTCGATGGTCGCCGAAACCAGATTGGCCAGGGTCAGCTTTTGCCCCATATCGCCGGCAAAGCCGCGCACCGGGCCATCGCCGGTCATCTGATCGCCCAGCTCGTTTTCCAGCGCCGCCTCGTCGCAATCGGCGAACATGACATTGGCGCCAGCATCCTCGAATTTGCGGGCGATGGCCAGGCCGATGCCCCGGCCGGCGCCGGTCACGATGGCGGTCCGGCCCTGAATGGAAAGGCTCATCTGCGTTTCCCCTTTTGTTGCATGCGGCGCGCGCCGGGCCGTTGTGCCCCCGTCGCCGTCAGAATCTTGAAGCGGGAATCCCCGCCGATTTCGGAAACATCCGCGAAGCATTCGCGCAGGACCTGCTCATAGGGCAGATGGCGGTTGGCGACCATCCAAAGCCGCCCCGCCCCGGTCAAAAGCCCGGCCGCACTGCGGATAAAGCCCGCGCCCAGACGCGGCTCGGCGCTGCGGCCTTCGTGAAAGGGCGGGTTCATGACGACACCATTGACCGGATCGGACAGGCGGAAGTCCAGCGCGTCGGCCCAGTGAAAGCGCGCGCGCTGGTCGGTGACATTGCGCCGCGCGCAATCCAGCGCGACGTGATCGGATTCGACCAGATGCAGCTGTTCGATCCCGGGCCGTTTCAGCAACTCGGCCGAAAGCCAGCCCCAGCCCGCGCCCAGATCGACAACCCGCGTCGGCAGCTTTTCGGGCAGATGCGCAACCAGCGCCCGCGAGGCCGGATCGGGCGCATCGGCCGAAAAGACGCCCGGCCGCGTGACCATGCCCGGCGCCGCCAGATGATCGCGCGCCGCCCAATCGCCCGGCAGCCAGCCCGGTTGCGGCAAGGTTACGCGGAAAATCTTGCCATGCGCGCGGGAATGCGCCTCGTCGATGGGCAAAAGGGCGCGCAATTCCTTCATCACCGCGTCGATGCCATCGGTCTTTTGGCCATCGATCCACAGCGCCGCGCCGGGGGACAGATGCGCCACCGCCTCGGCGATGCGGGCGCGCGCGGCCGACCGCGACCGGGGAAGGAACACGATGGCCGCGTCAAATTGTCCGGCGGCGGCGGTCACGACCTCATATCCGCGCGCCTTCAACGCCTGATGATCGGCAAAACCGTTCTGGACGATCTGCACATGCCCGGTGTCAAAACTGTCCAGATCGGTCGCCGAATCCGCGCCGATCAACAGCATTTTCTGCCCGGACGGCACCCCGCCAAAGACAAGTTCCAGCCTTGATCCAGCCAATTTTCTACTCTTTTTCCATGGTGCATTGCAGCGGGTGCTGCTGACGGCGCGCAAGCTCCATGACCTGCGCGACCTTGGTTTCGGCGATCTCGTGCGAAAAGACGCCGACGACCGCGATGCCCTTGCGATGCACGGTCAGCATGATTTCGATGGCCTGCGCATGGCTCATGTTGAACAGACGTTCAAGAACATGGACGACGAATTCCATCGGCGTGAAATCATCGTTCAAGAGCAACACTTTATACATCGGAGGGCGCTGTGTCCGCGGGCGGGTCTTGACCGCCAGATCGGTTTCCTCGCGATCCTCGGGTTTATTGGTCATCTGCTGGATCGTCACGAAGCTTGCAACCGCGATATGGGGGTTTGAAGCCGCAATATAGGGGCTTTTCCCCCGGATGATAAGCCCCGCAGGCGGAACCGGGCGTCACGCCCCGGCACCGGCCCATTTCCCCCGCGCAACACATCCAAAACGCGAAAACTTACAGTTTCCGCCCGAAGTAATGCGTGCTATTGTCGGTTTATTAATGAAGGACCTGCATAAAGAACGGGTCCTCTGAGGCAGAAGAGACCGGGACCGTGAGCAAGCTAATCCTATATGTCCGTTTGGGACTGATGGCCCTATTTGTATGGGCATTGCCCGTCGCCGTGACCGCCGCCCCCTTTGCGGCCTTTGTCATGGACGCGCGAACGGGCAAACAGATTTATGCGCAGAACGCGGATACGCGCCTGCATCCTGCCTCGTTGACCAAAATGATGACGCTTTACATGGCTTTCAACGCCATCGAGCGCGGACAGGTCCGGCTTGACAGCAAGTTTCTGGTGTCCAGCCATGCCGCCTCGCAGCCGCCCTCGCGTCTGGGGCTGAAACCCGGCCAAAAGATCGAACTGCGCTATCTGATCCGCGCGGCGGCGGTGAAATCGGCCAATGACGCCGCCACCGTGATCGGCGAGGGGCTGGCCGGATCCGAACCGAAATTCGCGGCCCAGATGACCCAGATGGCGCGCGCGCTTGGCATGCAGAACACCCAGTTTCGCAACGCCAACGGCCTGACCACACCGGGCCATTATTCCACCGCGCGCGACATGACCACGCTTGGGCGCCGGCTGTTTTACGATTTTCCTCAGTATTATTCGATCTTTTCGCGCCGTTCGGCGGATGCCGGCGTCGCCAAGGTCTCAAGCACCAACCGTCGCTTCCTCGACGGGTATGAGGGCGCGGACGGGATCAAGACCGGCTATACCCGGGCTGCGGGCTTCAACCTGACCGCTTCGGCCAAGCGCGGCTCAAAGCGCATCGTCGCGACCGTTCTGGGTGGCCAGTCCACGGCCCATCGCAACGCGGTGATGGCCCAGCTGCTGGATGCCGGCTTTGGAAAGGCCCCCACCCGTGTACGCGAGGTAAAGCCGGAGCCGCCGCAATTCGTGGCGCAGAAAAAGGTGCGGCGCACGGTCCAGGTAGCCCGCTCCGCCACGGCGGCACCGGCGCCGATCGTGCAACTTTCCAGCTCTGATCGCCCTGTCGCGCGCGCCTCGACCGTGGCGGTGGTGACGCCGGCCGCGATCTCGGCCGCCGTATCCAAGGCACAGGCCTCTGCGCCCGCCTCGACCGCGTCCCCGGGCAGCACGCTTGATGCCAGCGCACGTCCGATCCGCAAGCCCGGGACCGGCCGTGTCGCCCGCGTCGATGTGACGGCCCCCGCGCTTGAATCGGCCCCCCGTCCCGAGGCCCGCCCCGAAGAGGGTGATCGCTCGGACGCGGAACTGGCACCGGCGGGTGCGCGGCCGGTTCCGGCCCCCCGCGATGACAAGTCGGCCGGCCTTGAGCCCACGGAACCGGCGGGATCCCCCTCGCTTTTCGTGGCATCCGTCGAGCCGCAGGCCGAGAGCATGACCCTTTTGGCCTCGGCCGCCCCGCCCCAGCGGTCCGAGACGATCATCCTGACCTCGCTCAAACCCGAAGAGGGCGATGAGCGTCTTGCAACCGAGATCGTGACGCGGGACGGCTCGACGGGACGGAACTGGGGGGTTTCTCTGGGTCTTTACCGTTCGCAGCGCGAGGCCGAGCAGCTTTTGCTGCGCACCGCGCTTCAGGAAAGCGGCTCGCTTGACAGCGCGCTGAGCCGCGTCGCGACAACCCGGCGCGGATATGAGGCGAATTTCGTCGGCATGAGCCGGGAAACCGCCGAACTCACCTGTAACCGGCTGGCGGTTCGTCAGCAAAGCTGCAAGGTGATCGGCCCCTGATCAGGTCGGGCGCCCCAAGGGTAGATTGTGATTTCTCGGAAAGGGCGGCATTAAAGATGCCGCCTTTTTGCTTGACCGGGCATCCGTCCACGCCAAGCGCGTCTTCCCTTGGACCGCACCCCGGCGGCCGATCCGGCGGGCGCCGAAAGCACTGCCCGGGAAAAAGGTGAACCGGGATTCCTTGCGACATGAACCGATTGCCCTGCGGCATGAGCCGATATCGTCAAATCGCCAAGCGATGACCGCCCCGGATCCTGCCAAGACATCGGATCATGCCGCGACATGACCGGCGGCACCACCCGGTCCCTGCTTCCGGTCACATTTGTCACAGCACAATCAATCGCGGTTAAGGTTTGGGGTGGTCGTCCCATTCCTTGCTGAGAATGCGTTCGGCGTCGCCTTTGGGGTCTTCGTATTGCCGCCCGCGCAGCGCCCAGATGAACGCAATCAACCCCACCCCGCCCAAGGCCAGCGATACCGGGATCAGAATGCCAAGAATTTCCATCCGTGCCTCTCTTATCTCAACCGCAATGCGTTCAGTGTCACACTGACCGAACTGGCGGACATGGCCAGCGCCGCCATCAGCGGCGTGGCAAAGCCCGCAATGGCGAAGGGCACCGCGACGATGTTGTAAAGCACCGAAATCGCGAAGTTTTCCTTGATCCGTCTGCGGGCGCGGCGGGCCACGGACAGGGCGTCGGCCACCGGGGAAAG
This sequence comes from Paracoccus mangrovi, assembly GCF_042648425.1. Classification (NCBI taxonomy): domain Bacteria; kingdom Pseudomonadati; phylum Pseudomonadota; class Alphaproteobacteria; order Rhodobacterales; family Paracoccaceae; genus Paracoccus; species Paracoccus mangrovi. Next base: position 116,133 of record NZ_JBHRXJ010000010.1, read on the forward strand.
GTCATTGCCCATCAGCACGATATCCGAGGCGGTCCGTGCCGCATCCAGCGCCGATGCCGGCGAAATCGAGACATGCGCCTGGGCGAGGGCGCCGGTATCGTTCAACCCGTCCCCGACCATCAGCACATGCGCGCCCCCGGCGCCCAGTTCTTGCACGGCCGCCAGCTTTTCGGTCGGGCTAACGCCCGCGCGCCATTCCGCAAGTCCCAAGCGGTTGGCCAGGTCCTGCACCACGGGCGCGGCATCGCCGGAAAGCAGGATCACACGATACCCCGCCCCGACAAGCGATGTCACACAGGCCTCGGCCCCCGGCCGCAAACGGTCGGTGAATTCCAGCCGGATCGGCGCGCCCTGCCCCAGCGACAGCCAGCTGGCCGAGATCCGCCCCGCACCATGTTCGGCCCCAAGCCATCCCGCCCGGCCCAGCCGGATTTCACGCCCCTGCCAGATCGCGCGAACACCTTGGCCCGCGATCTCGCGCATCTCGGCAAGCGGCGCCGGGCTGTGGCCCGCATCCCGCAACGCCTGGGCAAGCGCCATGGCCAGCGGATGGGACGACCCGTCAGCCAGCGCCAGCGCGGCACCACGATCGGCGGGCGGGATCGCCTCAATGGCAACGATCTGCGGGATGCCCATGGTCAATGTCCCGGTCTTGTCGAACACGACGCAATCCACCTCGGCCAGCCGTTCCAGCGCGGTGCCGTTCTTGATCAGCATGCCGCGCCGAAACAGCCGCCCCGAGGCCGCCGTGACCACCGCCGGCACCGCCAGCCCAAGCGCGCAGGGACAGGTGATGATCAAGACCGCCGCCGCGACATTGACCGAATGCCGCAGATCCCCCGTCGTCCAGTACCAGCCCAGAAAGCTGGCAAAAGCCAAAAGATGCACCAGCGGCGAATAAAGCCGCGAGGCACGTTCGGCCAGCGAAGTATAGCGCCCGCGCGCCGATTCGGCCGCCGCGACCAGCGCCGTCAAACGCGCCAGCGAACTGTCGCGCCCGGCCGCCGTGACCCGCAGGATCAGCGGGCCGGTCAGGTTCACCTCACCGGCGGACAGCGCGGTTCCGGGGGCTGCCGGCACGGGAATGCTTTCGCCGGTCAGCAGCGAACGGTCAATTTCGCTCGCGCCTTCGGCCACTTCACCATCGGCGGGCACGCGCGCGCCGGGGCGGATGCGGATCAGATCGCCGGGCACCAGCTCGGCCACCGGCACCGGCATTTCGCCTGTCGCGGTCACGCGAAAGGCGCGCGGCACCTCGAGCGCGGTCAATTCCTCAGCCGCCGACCGGGCCACGGCACGGGTCCGGTAATCCAGATAGCGCCCGACCAGCAGAAAGAAACACAGCATCACCGCCGCGTCGAAATAGGCGTGATCGCCGGAATTCATGGTCTCATAGACCGAAATCGCGCTGGCCAGGATCAGCGCCAGCGAGATCGGCACATCCATGCCCAGCCGCCCGGCCTTTAGCGCGCGCCAGGCGCTGGAAAAGAACGGCTGCCCGGCAAAGGCCACGGTCGGCAATGCGATGGCCCCGGAAATCCAGTGGAACATATCGCGGGTCGCGGCCTCTGCCCCCGACCAGACGGCCACGGACAGGATCATGATATTCATCATCGCAAAACCCGACACGCCGATGCGCATCAGGATGTCGCGCCCTTGCCGGTCGGCAGCGCTTGCGGCAAGCGCGGCGGGGTCCAGCTCATGCGCCTCATAGCCGATGCGCTCGACCACGGGGATCAGGTCGGCGGCGCTCAGCCCCGGTGCGTCGATGGTCACCCGGCGCAGGGTAAGGTTTACGCGCGCCTCGCGCACGCCGGGATGACGGCGCAGCACCGCCTCGACATCGGTGATGCAGGCCGCGCAATGGATCGTCGGCAGCGACAGGATCACATCCTCGCCGCCCGCGCCGCCACGCGCCGCCACGCGCTGCGCCAAAGGCACGGCATCGCAGGCCGGACAGGCCGAAATCCGGGCGTCGTGATCGTGCAGCGCGGCGTCGGACATGCTATTTCACCCGGTTTCCGTTATAGTGGTCTATCCGCTGGCGAAAGACGGTGCCATCGCGCGCGGTCGCGGTCAGGTGGATGTTCCAAAGCCCCGGCGCCAGCACCAGAGGCGCGCGATAAAGCCCGCCGGAATAGGTGAATTCGGGGCTTTGATCGTCGCGTTGATGGGTCGGGCGGCCGACCGTGACGCTCAGATCGCGCAGGGGCGCGGGGTTGCCGTTCTCGTCAAGGATGGCCAGCACCATCTCGCGCCCGTCATATTCGGGCGTCACCCGCCAGTTCAGCGCCTGTTGCGCGGCCCGTTCGCGATCGAAATTCTGCGACGCGACATAGCTGTTCTTGACCTCGAGCCCCGGAAAGGTGCCGACCGCCATCACCGCCATCACCAGATTGACCAGAATGATGACGCCAAAGGCGCAGAGCGTGATCAGCAGGACATGACGTCCGGTCAGTTCCCGGGCCATCACTCGCTCCTTCCATGAAAGACGGTTCCGATATGCGCGCGGTCGCCGGCCGCATCCGCAACCCAAAGCGTCAGCTCGACCTGCCCGCCCTCGGCCAGGGGCGAGCCCTTTTCGGCGGTCAGGTAAAGGCGCTGGGTAAAGGTGCTGTCGGCCGGAACCGCGACGCTGGCCCCGGACTGACCCTCCAGCGTCAGGCCGACCCACCGGGGCGGATTGCCATCGGCATCCACGACCGAGATGGTGAAGTCGCGGGCATCGCCCTGTTTGTTGCGCAGCCGCAGCGCATAGGTGTTGCGGATCGCGCCATCGGCCATGGTGACGTAAAGCGGGTTTCTGACCGGCGTCACGTTCAGGTCAAAGGGCGAGCGCATGAACAGCGCCACGACAAGCGCCACCCCGATCCCCGCCCAAAGCGTGAAATAAAGCAGCGTCCGCGGCCGCAGCACATGCTGGCGCAGCGGTTTGGGCGGCTGTCCCGCGCGTTCGGCGGCCTCGTCGCGCAGCGCCATATAGTCGATCAGCCCGCGCGGCTTGCCGATCTTGTCCATCACCTCGTCGCAGGCGTCGATGCATAGCGCGCAGGTGATGCATTCCAGCTGTTGGCCGTCGCGGATGTCGATGCCCATCGGGCAGACATTGACGCAGGCCATGCAGTCGATGCAGTCCCCCTTGGCGCCGCCGTCGGATTTCGTCGCCTCGCCCTTTTGCAGCTTGCCGCGCGGCTCACCCCGCCATTCGCGATAGGCGACGGTCAGGGTGTCCTCATCCATCATCGCGGCCTGAATGCGCGGCCAGGGACAGGCATAGATACAGATCTGTTCGCGCGCAAAGCCGCCAAAGATGAAAGTGGTCGCGGTCAGAATCGCCATGGTCATATAGGCGACCGGATGGGCCTGCCCGGTCAGCAGGTCGCGCAGCAGCGTCGGCGCATCGGTGAAATAAAAGATCCAGGCCCCGCCCGTCGCCAATGAAATCAGCAGCCAGATCACCCATTTCGTCAGCCGCAGCCGCGCCTTGCGGGCATCCCAGGACGCATTCCAAAGCCGGACACGGGCGTTGCGGTCCCCCTCGACCCAGCGTTCGGTGAGGATGAAAAGATCGGTCCAGACCGTCTGAGGACAGGCATATCCGCACCAGACCCGCCCAAGGGCCGAGGTGAACAGGAACAACCCCAGCCCCGCCATGACCAGAAGGCCGGCCACGAAATAGAATTCATGCGGCCAGATCTCGATCCAGAAAAAGAAAAAGCGCCGGTTCGCCAGATCGACCAGCACTGCCTGATCGGGCAGGTTCGGCCCACGATCCCAGCGAATCCATGGCGTTACATAGTAAATCGCCAGGGTCACCGCCATGATGATCCATTTCAGATTGCGAAACCAGCCATGGACCCGGCGCGGAAAGATCGGTTCTCGGGCGGCATATAGTTGTGGCGGGTCGATGTCGGGTTGCGACATGATTGGCTCCTGTTGCGCGTCATCATAGCCTAGGTGGACAGCCGCGAAAGTGCTTTGATCTGCGTCAACCACGCCCGCCGCGCCCGGATGTGGATATACAACCGCCACCTGACCGGCAGCATGAGCCGGATTGTCGCATTCCCGATCTGAAACGAAACGCACCCCGCAGATGGGCTTGCCATCACGGGGGCGGATCGTTCATCAATTAGAGCACCGGCCCCCCCTGGAAACGCGCGAACAGGACGGGGGGACCGGGCCTTTCGCACCCGGTTGCCCGGGTACGAAACTGGATAGGTTCGTCTGCCGGCGGCCTATTCGCCGCCGCCCAGACTGTGGACATAGGACGCGACGGCGCGGATATCGGCCTCGGACAGGCGCCCGGCCCAGGCCGGCATCACGCCGAAAGGTCCGTCATGGACGATGCGGGTGATCGTTGCCGGGTCCGAACCGTAAAGCCAGACCGCATCGGTCAGGTTCGGCGCGCCCTGCGCACGGTCGCCGGCGCCGTTCTCGCCATGGCAAGAGGTGCAGTTCTCGGCAAAGACCGTCGCCCCCTCGGCCGCGAGCGCCGCGTCATGCGGTTGGCCACCCAGTTGCAGGACATGGTTCACAACCTGCGCGATCTGGGTCTTGTCCAGCAGCTCGTCGGTGCCAAAGCGCGGCATTTCCGAATAGCGCGTCTCGCCATCCTTGGGATCGCGGATGCCGTGCTGGACGGTGGTATAAACATCGTCCAGCGTGCCGCCCCACAGCCAGTCATTGTCCAGAAGCGAGGGATAGCCCTTGGCCCCGCCGGCGCCGGAACCGTGGCACTGCGCGCACCAGGTGCGGAACACCGCCGCCCCCGCATTCGAGGTGTAATTGGCCAGTTCCGGGTCGGCCGCAACCTGATCCAGCGGTGTTTCGACCAGCTTGGCCTGGATCGGCGCATTCGCATCCTTGAAGCGCTGGATCTCGACGGCGACGTCGCTGCGCATCGTCTCGCCCAAAAGGCCCTGGGTCGCGCCACGGATCAGCGGGATCGCCGGATAGGCGATGACATAGCCGATGGCCCAGATGATGGTGATATAGAACGTCCACAGCCACCAGCGCGGCAGCGGGTTGTCATATTCCTCGATCCCGTCCCAGCTGTGGCCGGTCGAGGGCACTTCGATCACCTTGCGCACGCCCTTGCGGTCGCGCACCACGCGGGTGCCGCCGGGGCGTTTGTGCAGCGGCTCGCCATCCGTGCCCGAAGACGGGTTCGCGGCGGTCTGCGCCGCATGGACGCTCTCGTGGGCCTTGTCGGCGGCCTGGCGGTCCAGCGGGGTCCCGTTCTCGCGGGCTCCGGGGCTGGTGTGCTCGTCGTCGGTACCGGCCATCACTCGACCTCCTTCTCACCCGTCATCTGCGGGCCTTTCTCGTGGCGGAAGATGCTTTCCGCAGCATCCCGATGCAGTGGCCCCGACCCGGGACGGAAGGCAAAGACCACCGTCCCGAGGAAAAACAGAACCAGCGACAAGAGGACCCAGCTGTCGGCCAGTTCGCGCAGGAATGAATAGATATCCATGGCGGTCCTCAGCGCTTGGGATCGGGCTCGAAGGTCGAGAAATCGACCATCGTACCCAGCACTTGCAGATAGGCGATCAGCGCATCCATTTCGGTCACGCCGGGCTGGCGGTCGAAATTGCGTTGCTGCGCGCCGGGATAGCGTTCCTCAAGCCCCGAGGCATCGGCATCGGGATCGGCCTGGGCCATGAAATCCGCCCGCGCCTCGGTCACCATCGCCTCGTCATAGGGCACGCCGACCAGCGCGTCGGTCCTGACCCGGTCCTGAATGTTCGAGGGGTCGATCTTGCGGTCCAGCAGGAAGGCATAGCTGGGCATGATCGATTCCGGCACCACCGCCTGCGGATGCACCAGATGGTCGATATGCCATTCGTCCGAATAGCGACCGCCCACCCGGGCCAGATCCGGCCCGGTGCGTTTGGAGCCCCATTGGAACGGGTGGTCATACATCGACTCGGCCGCAAGGCTGTAATGGCCATAGCGTTCGACCTCGTCGCGCATCGGGCGGATCATCTGGCTGTGACAGGTGTAACAGCCCTCGCGGATATAGATGTCGCGGCCCTTCAGCTCGAGGGGCGTATAGGGACGCATCCCCTCGACCTTTTCGATGGTGTTTTGCAGATAGAACAGCGGCGCGATTTCGACGATGCCGCCGATGGTGACGACCAGGAAGGAAAAGACCAGCAACAGCGTCGCGTTCTTTTCGATGACCTTGTGCTTTTCAAGAATTGCCATGACCGGTCCTCACTCTGCCGGAACCGCGATGGCGGTCGTCTGCGTCTTGGGCTGGCGTGCGACCGTGGCCCAGAGGTTGTAGCACATGATAATCCCGCCGGTCAGATACAGCACGCCGCCAAGCGCCCGCACCACGTTCATCGGGAATTTCGCGGCCACCGTGTCGGCGAAGGCATTGACCAGGAAGCCCTGGGCATCGACCTCGCGCCACATCAGGCCCTCCATGATCCCCGAGACCCACATCGAGGCCGCGTAAAGCACCAGCCCGATGGTCGCGAGCCAGAAATGCCAGCTGACCAGCGTGGTGGAATAAAGCCGCTCGCGGCCCCACAGACGCGGGGTCAGATAGTAGAGCGCGCCAAAGGTGATCATGCCGTTCCAGCCAAGCGCGCCGGAATGGACGTGACCGATGGTCCAGTCGGTGTAATGCGACAGGCTGTTCACGGCCTTGATCGACATCATCGGACCTTCGAACGTGGCCATGCCGTAAAAGCCCACGGCCACCACCATCATGCGGATGATCGGATCGGTGCGCAGCTTGTCCCAGGCCCCCGACAGCGTCATCAGCCCGTTGATCATCCCGCCCCACGAGGGCATCCACAGCATGATCGAGAACACCATGCCCAGCGTCGCGGCCCATTCCGGCAGCGCGGTATAGTGCAGGTGGTGCGGACCCGCCCAGATATACAGGAAGATCAGCGCCCAGAAGTGGATGATCGACAGCTTGTAGCTATAGACCGGGCGCTCGGCCTGTTTCGGGATAAAGTAATACATCATCCCCAGGAAACCGGCGGTCAGGAAAAAGCCCACGGCGTTGTGGCCATACCACCATTGCGTCATCGCGTCCTGCACGCCCGAAAAGAGCTGCACGGATTTGCTGCCCATCAGGCTGACCGGGATGGCCAGGTTGTTGACGATATGCAGCATCGCGATGGTGACGATGAAGGACAGATAGAACCAGTTCGCCACATAGATATGCGGCTCTTTGCGCTTGATGATCGTGCCCAGGAACACGGCCAGATAGACCACCCAGACGATGGTCAGCCACCAGTCCACATACCATTCCGGTTCGGCATATTCCTTGGACTGGGTGGCGCCCAGAATATAGCCGGTCGCGGCCAGCACGATGAACAGCTGATAGCCCCAGAACACGAACCAGGCGGCGTTCCCGCCCCAAAGCCGTGCGGCCGAGGTCCGCTGAACCACATAGAACGAGGTCGCGATCAGCGCGTTGCCGCCAAAGGCAAAGATGACCGCGCTGGTATGCAGCGGCCGCAGCTTGCCGAAATTCGTATATCCATGGGTGAAATCGCTGAGATTCAGCGCCGGAAAGGCCAGCTGAAAGGCGATGACGACGCCGACCAGAAAGCCCACGACGCCCCAGAGCGCGGTCGCGATGACGCCCGCGCGCACAACCCCGTCCATATACTGTCCCTGGGGATCGGGATCCAGCGAGGGTTGATCGTTCCCCATCTGGCGCAACACCCGGATGAACGTGAATCCCGCTGCCAGCATCACGATCAACGCATTGACCATATAGGCGGGATCATCGGGCCGCGCATAATTGGCAGCCATCGCGGCCAGCACCGCGATGCAACCAAGCGCGATCAGCTTGATGGTATTCAACATGAATATCCTGTCCTTCATTCTTTGCGGCGACGCGCGAATCGCAGTCCGTGCCCAACCCGCACGGCATCGTTACTTCCACTTTCTACACTGACACGGTTTCGTGAAACTTTGATCTGCATCAATCAACCGGCAGGCAGGCGATGTAAAATGCGGCCAAGCGTCGCGATCGGGCTTCTGACCTCCCGTTGCCGCGATCCCGCAGGCGGTTCCGACGCACCGCGCTCAACCTCGAAAGGAGAGGCTTATGGGGTACAAGACCATCCTGACCGTGCTGACCGATGCCGATCGCCAGCACAAACAGCTTGATTCGGCCATCGCCATGACCCGCCGCGAGGACGCGCATCTGGAAGTGTTCTGCATGGGCGTGGATCACACCCAAAGCGGCTATTACTATGCCGGCGCCTCGGCCTATGTGTTCCAGGAATCCATCGACAAGGCCATGGCCGCGGCCGGCGCGCTTGAAGAAAAGGTCCGCGAACGCCTGCATGCCGAGGATATCCGCTGGTCGGTGGATTCCGCCGTGGCCCAGGTCGGCGGCATGTCGACGCTGGTTGGGATGCGGGCGCGCTATTCCGATCTGGTGGTGCTGAACCGCCCTTACGGCGAAAACGCCACCGTCGACGCCGAGGCCGTGACCGAAGCCGCGCTCTTCGAGGGCGCGGCCCCGGTCCTGATCGTGCCCGGCGAGCTGAAGGAACCTTTCGGCAAGCGCATCCTGATCGCCTGGAACCAGTCGAACGAGGCCATGGCCGCCGTGCGCCGCGCCATGCCGCTGTTGCAGGCCGCCGAAAGCGTCGAGATCACCATCATCGACCCCTCGCCCAACGGACCCGAACGCTCGGATCCCGGTGGCGCGCTGGGTCAGATGCTGACGCGTCAGGGCGTGAATACCGAAATCTCGGTGCTGGCGCGCACCCAGCCGCTGATCAGCGACATCCTGAACCGCCGCGCGACCGAAATCGGCGCCGACATGATCGTCATGGGCGCCTATAGCCATTCGCGCTTTCGTCAGGCGATTCTGGGCGGGGCCACGCGCAATATGCTGGAAAAAGCCGAAGTTCCGGTGCTGATGGCCCGATAAAAGGGCCGCGCGACGTGATGGCGGGTCAGCTCAGCGGCCCGCCATCCGAATCCTCGCCGCTTTCCAGCACCAGCCGGTCGAACGAGGGCACGATGACGCGCCGCTTGCCGTCCAGCTCGATCACCCCCTCGCGCTTGAGCGCGCTCATCTGACGGCTCACCGTCTCAAGCGTCAGGCCCAGATAATCGGCCATCGCATCGCGCGTCAGCGGCAATTCGACCGCGATCCGCCCCTGGGGGCGGCGCTTGATCAACGCGGCCTCGCGCCGGGCCAGAATGACCAGAAGCGAGGCGATCTTTTCGCGCGCCGACTTGCGCCCCAAAAGCAAAAGCCAGTCGCGCGCGGCGTCCAGCTCGTCCAGCGTCATCTCCAGCAGCCGGCCGGCGATGCGCGGCGTGGACCGCAACAATTCTTCAAAGGGTTTGCGGCGGAAACAGCACAACAGCAGGTCGCTGGTCGCGGTCACGGTATAGGCGGCCTGTTCGCGCCCCGGCCGGCCCAGGAAATCGCTGGGCAGCAACAGGCCCACCATCTGCGTGCGCCCGTCTTCCAGCTGTTGGGTCAGCCCGGCCATGCCCGCGACGACCGAGGCCAGGAAATCCATGCGATCCCCGGCCCAGACGATGGTCTGCCCCGCCTCATAGCGGCGATAGAACTTGATCCCCTCAAGCTCGTCCAGTTCTTCGCTCTCGCAATGGGCACAGACCGCCCGATAGCGGATCGGGCAGTTGTTGCAGGGTTGCTGCGTCGCAAGGATGGCGGCGTCGGCTGGCATTTGATTTGGGTCAATGTCCTGTGCGCGGAATGGGGCAAGGATAGCGCCATGGAACAACAATCGCAACTTGAGCGGCTGGGGCTATTTGACGCGCGCGTGCCGCGCTATACGAGTTACCCCACGTCACCGCATTTCACGCCCGCCATTGGCGAATCCCAGTTTCGCGACTGGGTCGGCGCGATCCCGGCCGGGGCCTCGATCTCGCTCTACATGCATGTGCCATTCTGTCGCAGGCTGTGCTGGTTCTGCGCCTGCCGCACCCAGGGCACGCAATCGGACGATCCGGTACGCGCCTATGCCAAGGTGCTGCTGGCCGAACTCGACATGCTGCGCCAACAGCTCGCGCCCGGCGTGCGCCTGTCGCGGCTGCATTGGGGTGGCGGCACGCCGACGCTGATGCCGGCCGACATGATGCGCCGCGTCGCGGGCGCCGTGCTCAACGTCTTTCCGCTGGCCGAGGGCGCCGAATTCTCGGTCGAGATCGATCCCAATGAAATCGACGACGCCCGCATGGATGCGCTGGCCGAGGCCGGCCTGACCCGCGCCAGCATCGGCGTCCAGGATTTCGACCCCGAAATTCAAAAGATCATCGGCCGCGAACAAAGCTTCGAAGTGACCAAGCGCGCCGTCGACATGATTCGCGACCGCGGCATCGCCAGCCTGAATGCCGATATCCTGTACGGCCTGCCGCATCAGGACCCGGTGCGCATCGCGCAATCGGTGCAAAAGCTGCTGGCGCTCTCGCCCGACCGGGTGGCGCTTTACGGCTATGCGCATGTGCCATGGATGGCCAAGCGTCAGGTGATGATCCCCTCCGAGACCCTGCCCGACCCGCATGGAAGGCTGCGCCTGTTTGAAACCGCGCGCGAGCTTTTCCTTGCCGATGGCTATGACGAAATCGGCATCGACCATTTCGCCCGCCCCGGCGACGGTCTGGCGCGCGCCCAACGGCTGGGCCTTTTGCGGCGCAACTTCCAAGGCTACACCGACGACCGGGCCGAGGTGCTGATCGGGCTCGGCGCCTCGTCGATCTCGCGCTTTCCGCAAGGTTATACCCAGAACGCCCCGGCGACCGGTGCCCATACCGGCCGGATCCGCGACGGCCATTTCTCGACCACGCGCGGCCACGCCTTCACCGCCGAGGACAAATGGCGCGCCCGCATGATCGAGGCGCTGATGTGCGATTTCGAAATCCAGGCCGACGAGTTCATCCGCGATCACGGCTTCGACCAGCAAAGCCTTGCCCAGCTTTTCGCCCCCATCGCCGCGCGTTTCGGCGATATGGTCGAATGGGGCGCGCATGGCCTGCGGATCCCGCTGCGCGGCCGTTCCCTCACCCGGATGATCGCCCAGATGCTCGATGCCTATGACATGGCGGCCTCGGGGCATTCCTCGGCGATCTGACCGCCACCGGGTTTCTTCTTCACTCAAATATCCATGCGGCCGCGCCACCCGCGCGACCGCCCCGATACGGGCGCGCCCCCGCCACAGGCGGCGCTAATGTGCCTCGGCCCAGTTCGCGCCCTGCCCAGCATCGACGACCAAGGGCACGTCAAGCCGCACGGCCGGATCCGCCGCGCCCTCCATGACCCCGCGCGCGGCGGCGATCAGCGCATCGACCGCGCCCTCCTCGACCTCAAAGACCAGCTCGTCATGGACCTGCAACAACATGTTCGCCGGCAGATCGGCGATGGCGGCGGGCATGCGGATCATGGCCCGGCGGATGATATCGGCCGCCGCGCCCTGAATGGGGGCGTTGATCGCCGCGCGCCGCGCGCCCCCTGCCGCCGGACCCGATTGGTTGATCCCCGGCGTATTGATGCGCCGCCCGAACAGCGTGCGCACGAAACCGTTTTCCTTTGCCTCGGCGACCGTGCGCTCCATATAGGCCCGGATCTCGGGAAAGCGCTCGAAATAGGTGTCGATAAAGGCCTGCGCCTCGGCCCGCGGAATGCGCAGGTTACGCGCCAGACCAAAGCCGGAAATCCCATAGATCACCCCGAAATTGATCGCCTTGGCGCGGCGCCGGATCATCGGATCCATGCCCTCGACCGGAACGCCGAACATCTGGCTTGCGGTCATAGCGTGAATGTCGATGCCGTCGCGAAACGCCTGTTGCAGGGCCGGGATCGCCGCGACATGGGCCAGAATGCGCAGCTCGATCTGGCTGTAATCCAGACTGACCAGCCGCATCCCCGGCCCCGCGACGAATGCCTCGCGGATGCGACGCCCCTCTTCGGTACGGATCGGAATGTTTTGCAGGTTCGGATCGGTCGAAGCCAGCCGCCCGGTCTGCGCCCCCGCAATCGAATAGCTGGTGTGAACGCGCCCGGTCTCGGGGTTCACGAATGTCGGCAACGCATCGGTATAGGTCGATTTCAGCTTGGAAAGCTGACGCCAGTCCAGCACCCGCGCCGGCAAATCATGCCCTTCGGCGGCCAGATCCTCCAGCACATCGGCGCTGGTCGAAAACGCCCCGGTCTTGCCCTGCTTGCCGCCCGAAAGCCCCATCTTCTCGAACAGGATCTCGCCCAATTGCTTGGGGCTGCCGATATTGAAGGGCTGCCCGGCCAGCTGATGAATCTCATCCTCCAGCCCGGCCATTTTCTGGGCGAATGCGTTCGACATCCGCTTGAGGTGATCGGCGTCGATGCGGATGCCGGTCATCTCCATCCCGGCCAGCACCGGCACCATCGGCCGCTCAAGCAGCTCATAGGCGGTGCTGACCCGCTCGGGCGACAGCTTCGGGCGAAAACGGTTCCACAACCGCCAGGTCACCTCGGCATCCTCGGCGGCATATTCGGCGGCCTTGTCGATGGCGACCTCGGCAAAGCCGATCTGCCCCTTGCCCGAACCGATCAGATCCTTGATCGGCACCGGCTTGTGATCCAGATAGAGCTCGGAAAGCTCGTCCATGCCATGGTTATGGGCGCCCGCATTCAGCGCATAGGACAGCAGCATGGTGTCATCGAGCGGCGCCATGCGAATGCCGTGCCGGGCCAGAATCTTCCAGTCATACTTGATATTCTGACCGATCTTCAGGACCGCCGGATCCTCAAGCACCGGCTTCAACAGCGCAAGCGCGCGCTCAAGCGGCATCTGCCCCGCCGCCCGCACCCCCGAACCGAAAAGATCGGCCGCCCCATCGACATGCCCCAGCGGCAGATAGGCCGCCCGCCCCGGCCCGGTCGACAGCGATAACCCGACCAGCCCGGCCTGCATCTCGTCAAGCCCGGTGGTCTCGGTATCGATCGCAACCACACCCTTTTCGGAAATCTCGGCCAACCACTCCGCCAACACCGCCTCATCGCGGATGGTGACGTAAAGGCTGCGGTCGATGGTCGGCAATTCGGCGGGGCTGGCCGCCCCTGCGGGCGCCGGCACCACCTCGGGCGATGGCGGCGGCGTGGCGTCGAAACGCTCGGCCACGCGGTTGGTAAGGGTGCGGAACTCCATCCGGGTCAGGAATTCCAGCAAGGCGGCGGGTTCGGGATCGCGCAGCGACAGCGCATCGGCCCCGACCTCCAGCGGCGTCGCGCAATCCAACTCGACCAGCCGCTTGGAAATCCGGATCTGCTCGGCATTCTCGATCAAGGTCTGGCGGCGCTTGGGCTGCTTGATTTCTGCGGCGCGCGCCAGCAGGGCCTCAAGATCGCCATATTCACCAATAAGTTGCGCGGCAGTTTTAATGCCAATTCCAGGGGCGCCGGGAACATTGTCGACGGAATCCCCCGCCAGCGCCTGAACATCCACCACCCGCTCGGGTCCGACACCGAATTTCTCGCGCACCTCGTCGGGGCCGATGGACTTGCCCTTGATCGGGTCCATCATCTCGACGCCGTCGCCTACCAGCTGCATCAGATCCTTGTCGGAACTGATGATCGTGACCCGCGCCCCCGCGTCCCGCGCCCGGCAGGACAGAGTGGCGATAATATCGTCGGCCTCGTAGCCCTCGGTCTCGATGCAGGCGATATTGAAGGCGCGCGTCGCCTCACGGGTCAACGGAAATTGCGGCCGCAGATCCTCGGGCAGTTCGGGGCGGTTGGCCTTGTAAAGCGGATAGATTTCATTGCGAAACGTCTTTGACGAATGATCGAAAATCACCGCGACATGGGTCGGCGCATCCGCACCCTTGGCCTCCTGCACATATTTCCACAGCATGTTGCAGAACCCGGCGACCGCCCCGATGGGCAACCCGTCCGACCGGCGCGTCAGCGGCGGCAGGGCATGATAGGCGCGGAAAATAAAGGCCGAGCCATCGATCAGATGCAGATGGTGGCCCTTGTCGAAACCGTCACTCATATGCGCCCCCATGCTGTTTCGTCGCGTTGCAAGGCCCCGTTCTGCCACAGCCGCGCCCAGGGGCCAACCCCGCCCCATGGGCGCGCCCCCTGCCATTCTTCCATGTCAAATATCCCCGCCGGAGGCATCGCGGCGGTGCAGCCCGGCCAGATGCCGGCCAGTTTCGGCGAAAGGAAGCGCCCTAGTGATCGTCGTGGGCGTGGGCGTGGGCGCGGTCGATCTCGAAACGCTTGTCGCAATAACCGCATTCGACCCAGCCGGCATCGCGCGGAATCGCAAGCCAGACACGCGGATGGCCCAGCCCCCGTGCCTCGTCGCCATCACAGGCAACCTTCCATGAGGTGACGGTCTGGATCTCTGGGGCCGGAAGGGTCATGGCTGTTCCTTGAGCTCTGACGACAAACGCGATTAGGTTGCGGCATCATAATAACTGCCGCCAGCCGATGCCAGCCCCAGAAGCCACCACCCATTCCGTCCCGAACGCCATTGAGATCAATGGCTTGACCAAGACTTATGCCGGCTCGGGAAACAATCCCCCAAAGCAGGCGCTGAAAGGTCTGGACCTTGCGATTCCCACCGGTTCGATCTTTGGCCTTCTGGGGCCGAACGGCGCCGGCAAATCGACCACGATCAACATTCTGGCCGGGCTGGTGCGCAAAAGCGCGGGTCGGGTGACGATCTGGGGCTTTGACCAGGATGTAAACCCGCGCCAGTCCCGCGCCGCCATCGGTGTCATGCCGCAGGAACTGAACATCGACCCCTTCCTGTCGCCCCGCGCCAGCCTCGAGGTTCAGGCCGGGCTTTACGGCGTGCCGAAATCCGAACGCTGGACGGATGAGCTGCTGGACCTCGTCGGGCTGACGGAACAGGCGGAAAGCTATTCGCGTCACCTGTCGGGCGGCATGAAGCGCCGGCTTTTGCTGGCCAAGGCGCTGGTCCACCGCCCCCAGATCCTTGTTCTCGACGAACCCACGGCGGGCGTCGACATCCAGCTGCGCGATATGCTCTGGCGCAATGTCCGGCGGCTGAACGAACAGGGGATGACCATCATCCTGACCACCCATTACCTCGAAGAGGCCGAGGAAATGTGCGACCGCATCGCCATCATCGACCGGGGCGAGCTGATCCTGAGCGAGGAAACCCAAAGCCTGCTCGGCCGCACGGATTCCAAGACGCTGGTCGTCGATACCGGCGATGCCCGCACCCTGCCCGCCCTGCCCGAAGGCAGCCGGGCCGAACGCCGCGCCGATGGCCGGCTTGCGATCAGCTATGCGCCCTCGCGCCTGCCGACCGACGGGCTGATCGACGCGATCCGGGCCGCAAACCTGCCCATCCGCGACATCGCGGTCGAGGCCCCGGATCTCGAGGACGTCTTTCTGCGCATGACCTCGGGTGATCGGGCCAAAGGCGCCTGACCTCCCGCGCCCGGCTGCCCGGGACGGCCTCTGCGCCCGGCCGGTCAGGCCGGCTGCACCATCCGCCCCATCACGCGCCCGCCAAGGATATGAAGGTGGAAATGCGGCACCTCCTGGACGCCATGCGCGCCCGCATTGGTGATGGCGCGGAACCCCTGTCCCTGATCCAGATCGATCCCCAGATCGCGGGTCACGCGGGCCACCGCCCGGTGGAAATCCACGATCTCGGCATCCGAGGCATTGGCGGCGAAATCGTCATAGCTGACATAGGGCCCCTTGGGGATCACCAGCAGATGCACCGGCGCCTGCGGATGGATGTCGCGAAAGACCAGCGTATGCGCGGTTTCCAGCACGGTATCGTTGGGAATCTCACCGCGCAGGATGCGGGCAAAGATGTTTTGCGGATCATAGGCGGGCATGCGTCGCTCCTCAGTCGCTGAACAGATATTCGGTCCGGGCCAGTTCCAGCGCCGTTTCCGGTGCCACGTCCAGAAAGCGCGCCAGCTGGGCGGCGTTTTCCTCGGGGTTGCGCCAGGGGGCGATCGAATGAAAGCCCGTATAATCCATATCGCGCAGCCGCTCGGCCTCATGTTCCAGATCGGCGCGCACCGTCGGCACCAGCCGGTCGACCACATCGGGCGCACTTTGCGCCCCGGCCAGCCCGACCCGGCCGATATGCCCGCGCACATAATCGCTGCTGAACTCCGAATCGATCAGCAACAGCCGGGTATCGGCCTTGTCGCTCATCAGATCCTGAATCAGGTGCAGCGCCGAGGGGTCCAGACAGATCACCATCCGGCTGGCCTCGAACTGCTCAAACAGCAGCCGCAGCAGCGCGCGCCGGTGCCGGTCGCGCTTTTCCAGCGTCGTCTCGACCCCGCCCAGATCGGGCAGATGCGCGCCAAGCTCGTTGAATAGATAGTCGACGGCCGGAATTTCGGTCCGGTCGCGGATCGCCTGGGTCAGCCGCTTGGCGACATGCCATTTCTTGGCCACCACCAGCAAAAGCGTATTGGCCCGGCCCAGACTGCCCTCGGTTTCCCAGAAACGCTGGCCGAAACGGCGACCGATGCGCCCGCGCCCGGTCAGAAACCGAAAAAGCCCCGTCGCCTCGTTCGAGATCGGGAAATGCACGCCGCTTGCCGCCCAAAGCGCGCCCAGACGTTCGCGCAGGCGCAGCGCCTCGGGGCTGATCTTGCGGGCAAACAGGTAATCCTGACCCAAAAGCAGGTCATACTGGTCATTATAGAACGTGACCGGCATGCCGTAATCGGTAAAGACCAGATAGGTCAGCGTGCGGGCCCGGATCTCCCTTCGGGGTACGACATGGGGCACCACGGTCTGAAAGAAGGTCTCGTCTGGGATCCAGGTCGTCTCGAAAAAGCGCAGCACCTCGGGCCGCGAGGCACAGAATTCCAGCACCTTCTCGACCGTGTGCCGGCGCAGGCACCACCATTGCGACCCGATCATCACCTGAATGTCGGCCGGCACCTCGCGGGTGATGCCCAGACGCTTCTGAACCTCGAAGCTGGTATAAAAGAGCCACTTCTGCGTGCGCTCGTTGAACCAGTGACGATAGACGAGCCTCTCTTCCTTGAAGCCGGTCTTGATCCAGTCTGATTCGAAGAAATCGAAATTCTCGATATAGTCGCAGTCCTCGGCGTCCAGAAAGGCATGGGCGTATTCCGCCGATTTGATCGGCATGCAATCGCCCGACAGCATGTAGAAATGCGTGGCCAGCGGAAAGGATGCGACGGCCATGCGCACCGCCTCAAGCGTGGCGCCGACCAGCGACCATTCCCCCCAGCCGCATTTCCACCGCCGCGGGGCGAACACCACCGAAGGGTTTTCCGCCAAGGCCTTGCGCACGCTTTCGAAGTCGCGCGGATTGGCGCGGGCATCGAAATGAATGGACACATAGTCGCCCGAAGCGGTCAGCCGCCGGGCCTGTGCGATCACCCCCTTGGGGTCCTTGTGGCACAGCAGAATGAAGGCAATACGCGCCATCTCGACACCATCCTGTCCGGTCTTTGCCGGTAACCATCTACAGCAGGTTGAATCTCGGCCAGTGATTTGCTTTGTGTCCTTAACGATTTTGGCCGGGCGGGCAACCCGGCGCCGGGGCCGTATGCCCGGGCTGTTTTGAAAAGGAATGAGAGAATGGGTTTCCCCGGTACCTGGATGACCGAAAGCGAAAGCATGGTCTATCGCGTCGTGCCCAAATGCGCCTGCTCGTCGATCGGCCAGATCATGTTCTATTCGGACCATGGCCGCTATTTCGACGGCGACATCCACGATTCGACCGGTGGGCTGCACAAATGGAACCAGACCGAAAGCCAGGCCCCGATCGAGGCCAGCGTCAAGGCGCACAAGTCGCTGACCTTCACCTGCGTGCGCAATCCCTATACCCGCATCCTGTCGTCCTTTTTCGACAAGATCGCCGGCATTCAGCGCAACGGCAAACGCTATCGCGGCAACCTCGTGCCGCAGCTGGTTCAACGCTACGGAATCGACGTCGGCAGCCCGGAAAACAATTTCGAGTTCGACCAGATCGCCAGCTTCCGCCGCTTCCTGCTCTTCGCGCGTGACACCATCCGCTGGCGCCGCCCGATGGAACCGGACATCCACTGGTCAGCCATGGCCGGCCATATCTCGACCTTCATCGTGAATGGCGGCCGCTACGATCAGATCTTCTTCACGGAAAAGTTCAACGAAGGCATGCAAAAGGTGCTGGATGCGGCGCCGACCCGGGTCAAGCTCGACCTCAACGACGTGCCCAAGTTCAACGAATCCGAAGGGCACGGCCCCAAACGCGCCCATAAGATCAGCGAATATTTCGACGATCTGTCGCGGCATCTGATCTGGGAAATCTACAAGAAGGATTTCCAGCTGTTCAAATACGACTTCGACAACCCCGACAACAAACTGCCCAAGAACGAGGTCGATCTCGACGAGGTCCACGCCAAGCTCGGCCGCTGAACGAGCGGCAAGGCGGCAAGGCCCCGGATCATGGCAAAGACAGAGGGGCGACGCCGCATGGCCGCACCCCTCTTTCATGTCCAAATATCCTCGCCGAAGGCAGCGGCGCGCCCGCGCCGCTTCCCTTGGCGGGATTCGCGCCCACGCACCCACGGCCTTCCTCCCGGCACCGGGCGCAAAGCCGGCGCACCCCCAAGATTCCCCTTGCACCGCGCGAAATTCCGGCTATTTTCGCGCGTTCAATCGACCGGCGGGGGAATCCCGGACCGCGGCCCCCGCTTCTGCGATGTCATTCGCGACTTGCGGCCAACGTCTTAGTGGCCTATGCCCCGCCCAGACCCTGAATAGATAATCCGGGGCCGCCCTTTCGGGTTGCCCCCCTAAACCACTTGAGGTTGTGACATGGCCGTCCCTCAGAACCGAGTAACCCGGTCCCGCCGCAACATGCGCCGTTCGCATGACGCCCTGGTTGCCGGCAACCCGAATGAATGCTCGAATTGCGGTGAGCTGAAGCGCCCGCATCACGTCTGCCCGTCCTGTGGCCACTACGCCGACCGCGAAGTCGTCGCCCGGGCCAATGAGGTCGATCTGGACGACGACGCAGCGTAAGCTGCAAGTCCGTCCCAGAGATTATGGATTCCTCCGTGACGAACTCCGCCGCGGGGCGCCCTGAAAAGGCGCCCACCGTGGTGATTTCGATTGATGCGATGGGTGGGGACCGCGGTCCCGCCGCCGTCGTCGCCGGGATCGCCGAAAGCGCCGAGAAGAACCCGGATATCCACTTCATCGTTCACGGCCCCCGGGCCGAAATCGAACAGCTGATCGCGCGCCGCAGCGGTCTGGCCGCGCGTTGCGACATCCGCGACGCGGCGGGCGTTGTCACCATGGATGACAAGCCCAGCCAGGTGCTGCGCAAGGGCGAAGGCACCTCGATGTGGTCCGCCGTGGAATCGGTGCGTCTGGGCGAGGCGACGGTGGCCGTTTCCTGCGGCAATACCGGCGCGCTGATGGCGCTGTCGATGCTGCGCCTGCGCAAGCTGCCGGGCGTGAACCGTCCCGCCATCGCCTGTCTGTGGCCGTCCCGCAATCCCCAGGGCTTCAATGTCATGCTCGATTGCGGCGCCGATATCCGGGCCGATGCCCAGGATCTGGTGACCTATGCGCTGATGGGCACCTCTTACGCGCGCAACGGGCTTGGACTGGCGCGGCCGCGTGTCGGCCTGCTCAATGTCGGGACCGAGGAACACAAGGGCCGGCCCGAAATGCGCCAGGCCCATGAACTGATGCCCGCAACCGCCGAGGCGGCGAATTTCGACTATGTCGGTTTTGTCGAGGGGGGCGATCTGCCCTCGGACCGGGTCGATGTGATCGTCACGGACGGTTTCACCGGCAATGTCGCGCTCAAGACCGGCGAGGGCACGGCCAAGCTGGTCGGCGACTTCCTGAAGGAAGCCTTCGGCAAGTCGATCCTGTCGAAATTCGCCGCCCTTCTGGCGCTGAATTCGCTCAAGCGGCTGCAAAAGCGCATCGATCCGCGCCGGGTGAATGGCGGCGTCTTTCTTGGCCTGAATGGCACGGTGGTGAAATCCCACGGTTCGGCCGATTCCACCGGCATTTCCGCCGCGATCAAGCTGGCCTTCCAGCTGGCGCAATCGGGCTTTCAGGACCGGCTGGCGGCGCGGGTGGCACAGACGGCCGCACAGGCCGCGGCCTTGAACACAACAAGAAACGAAAACCAAGACCACAGCGAGGGGACGTCCTGATGCGGCGTGCGATTGTGCGGGGAACCGGCCATTACCTGCCTGAGCGCGTGGTCGAAAACAGTTGGTTCGAGGGCAAGCTCGACACCAGCGACGAATGGATCCGCGCCCGCACCGGCATCGAACGACGCCATTTCGCCGCCGAGGATCAAAGGACCAGCGATCTGGGCATTCTGGCCGGCAAGGCGGCGCTGGAAAATGCCGGCATCCCCGTCGACCGGCTGGATGCGGTGATCGTCGCCACCTCGACCCCGGACCTGACCTTCCCCTCGGTCGCGACCATGGTGCAGGCCGGTCTGGGCATGCAGCGCGGCTTTGCCTATGACATTCAGGCGGTCTGCGCGGGCTTTGTCTATGCGCTGGCCAATGCCGATGCGATGATCCGCGCCGGGCTTGCCGACCGCGTTCTGGTCATCGGCGCCGAAACCTTCAGCCGGATCATGGACTGGACGGATCGCAGCACCTGCGTGCTTTTTGGCGATGGCGCCGGCGCGGTCGTGCTTGAGGCCGCCGAGGGCGCGGGCACCGCCGCCGATCAGGGCATTCTGGCCACCGATCTGAACAGCGACGGCCGCTATCGCGACCTGCTTTATGTCGATGGCGGCGTCGCCTCGACCGGCACCTCGGGCCATCTGCGCATGCAGGGCAATCTGGTGTTCCGCCATGCCGTCGAAAAACTGGCCCAGACCGCGCATCACGCGCTGGAGAAAGCCGGGCTAAACCCCGAGCATGTGGATTGGCTTGTCCCGCATCAGGCCAATATGCGCATCATCGAATCGACCGCCAAGCGCATGCAGCTGCCGATGGAAAAAGTCGTGCTGACGGTGGCCGATCACGGCAATACCTCGGCCGCCTCGATCCCCTTGGCCCTGTCGGTCGCCAATTCCGAGGGCCGTTTCAAACCCGGCCAGATCCTTGTGGCCGAGGCGATTGGCGGCGGCCTTGCCTGGGGTTCGGTGGTTCTGCGCTGGTAACGCCCCCGGCACTGCGGCCGGGTCTCAACGCAGCTGCGAATCCTTTGAACCGCGCCGGTTGATCCCCGCCGAGGGATGCCAGGCCCTGTCGCGCCCCGACTGGCAATTGACACAAAGCCGCACACCGGGAACCGCCTTGCGCCGCGCCTCGGGGATCGGTTCGTCACATTCGTCACAAAATTCCGCGCTTTCGCCCACCGCCTGACGGGCATTTCGCTCGCGCATGCGGGCGATCGCCTCTTGCGTCGAGACGTCGATCTGGTCGTTCACGGCCCCGTCGGGGGCCCATCCTCCAGCCATCGCAAACCCCTTCATTCCATGTTCTGATCAAAGATATAGGTGCGCGATCCGCGCGTTCAAAGGACCACCCGCCGGCCCCTGCGCGGGGTTTTGCCGGTAAGGCGCGAATAATGTGGAACAATATCGCCGGTCGCGGGAACGGAATCGGGTTGCGGTTGTTGACTCGTGACCACAAAAAACTAATGCTTTCCCCATTGCTAAGAGGTTATCGAGATGAGCGACTCTACCCTGACCCGCATGGACCTGGCGGAAGCGGTGTTCCGTGAAGTGGGTCTGTCCCGGCACGAATCTGCTCAGCTCGTCGAAAGTGTACTTGGTCATATTTCCGACGCATTGGTACGCGGCGAGCAGGTTAAGATTTCATCCTTTGGCACCTTCTCGGTGCGCGACAAGAACGAGCGGATCGGCCGCAACCCCAAGACCGGGGAAGAGGTTCCGATCACCCCTCGCCGCGTTCTGTCCTTTCGTCCATCGCATCTGATGAAGGACCGCATCGCCGCCGGCAACAAGCGCTGACCGGGATGAGCAAGTCGCCCGATGCCTTTCGTTCCATCGGCGAGGTATCGCGCCTCGTGGGCGTCGCGCCGCATGTCCTGCGATATTGGGAATCGCAGTTCACGCAGCTTTCCCCCGTCAAACGCGCGGATGGCCGGCGCTATTACCGGCCCGACGATGTGCGGCTGGCCGCAGGTCTCTGTCAGGTCCTGCGTGAAGAAGGGCTGAGCATCCGGGGCGCCAAGCGCCTGATCACGGCGGATCGCGGCGCGGGGCTGCGCGAGATCGGCGCCGCGCGGCTGGGCGAGACTTTGGGCAAGACAGAGGCCGGCGATGCCAGCCCGCCCCGCCCCGCGGTGCAGCTTGCCGTGCCCTCGGCGGGATCTGCGCCCGCAGGCGCCGCAGCCCCGGCACCCGAGTCATCGACACCCGAGTCACCGCCCCCCCAATCGCCCTCCCCCAAAACCACGGCCGGGCGAACACGGGCCGAAAAGCCACCCTCTGCCCCACGCCCGCGCCGCGCCACCGAATCCGGCGCGCTGCCGCTTTTTCCCGATCTCGACCGTATCCCGCCTGGCCAATGGCTGGGCCGTCTTGCGGCCACCGCCGCCGCCCTGCGCAGCCACGAAGCTCAGCGCAAGCCCTTGCCCGCGCGCGCAAATGAGCTGCGCGACGCGCTGCGCGACGCGCGATAAGAGGCCATGTTCGGGTTCGGGCCGACCCGGCCTTGCGCCGTACCGAAAACGATTGTCCCCCGGGGCAATTTTTCCGCCCAAAGCCCCTTGTGCTGGCCGCCGGCTTCGCTCTATATGCCCCTCGTCGGGCCGTGGCGCAGCCTGGTTAGCGCGTCCGTCTGGGGGGCGGAAGGCCGCGAGTTCGAATCTCGCCGGCCCGACCATCCCGAAAACGCCCATCCTCATCCGAGGGTGGGCGTTTCCCTTTTCCTCGGAGGTTGCGCGTGAACGGAGTCCTGCCCGATACCCGTCTGAAGCAGTTGATCGCCGATGGCGCCATCTCGGCCGAGACGCCGATCCTGCCCGAACAGATCCAGCCCGCCAGCCTCGATCTGCGGCTGGGCAACAGCGCCTGGCGGCTGCGCGCCTCGTTCCTGTGCGGGCGCGGTCGCAAGGTCAGCGAACGGCTGGCCGATTTCGAAATGCATCGCATGGATCTGAGCGGGGGCGCGGTGCTGGAAAAGGGCTGTGTCTATCTGGTGCCGTTGCAGGAACGGCTAGCCCTGCCCGCCGGGCTGGATGCGGTCGCCAATGCCAAATCCTCGACCGGGCGGCTGGATCTGCTGACGCGGCTGGTCACCGATGACGGGACCGAGTTCGACCGCCTGTCCGAGGGTTATGACGGCCCGCTTTACGCCGAGATCTGTCCGCGCAGCTTTTCGGTGCTGGTGCGTCCGGGCATGCGGTTGAACCAGTTGCGGCTGCGCCAGGGTCAGGCGGTGCTGTCGGATGCCGATCTGCGCGATCTGCACGCGCGCGAGCCGCTGGTCACCGGCCAGGCCCTGATCGACGACGGGCTGGGCTTTTCCGTCGATCTGCGCCCGGCCCAGGGCGATCTGGTCGGCTATCGCGCCCGCCCCCATAGCGGCGTCATCGATCTGGACCGGATCGGGGCCTATGCGGCGCGCGATTTCTGGGACGAATTGCGCACCACGGACGGTCAGCTGATTCTGGATCCGGGCGCGTTCTATATCCTCGTCAGCCGCGAATCGGTGGCGATTCCGCCCGATTATGCCGCCGAGATGGCCCCCTATCTGGCCATGGTGGGCGAATTCCGCGTGCATTACGCCGGCTTTTTCGATCCCGGTTTCGGCCATGGCACGGCCGGTCAGGGCGCGCGCGGCGTGCTTGAGGTGCGCTGTCACGAGGCGCCATTCGCGCTGGAACATGGCCAGACGGTGGGCCGGCTGGTCTATGAACGCATGAGCGCCCGGCCTGAACGGCTATACGGTCAGGACATCGCCTCGAACTATCAGGGTCAGGGGCTGAAGCTCGCCAAACAATTCGCCGCCGGCTAGCGGCCCATGCGGCGGGTGATGCGCGCTGCCTGACGGGCGCGCTTGACCGCCTGACGCATGGTCTTTTCGCGCTGGCGCTGATGGGCGGTCTGTCGTTCGCCAGGCTTGGGCGCATTCATCCGGCGGATGCCCCAGCTGACCAGCCAGCCGGTCAGAACGCGCGCAAGCATATTGAAAAACTGGTTCAGGTTCATCGGCTTGCCGGACCTTTCTAATCGTCCTCGAACAGATCGTCGGCGGGGATGTCCGGGGATCCGTCCTCGTCATCGCCGGCGGGCTGGAACATGTCGGGGGTCAGCCCCTCGCCGGGCGGGCGCGAATCCAAAAGCCCGGCCGCGCGCAATTCCGCCAGTCCCGGCAGATCGCGGGCGCTTTCCAGCCCGAAATGATCCAGGAATGTCTCGGTCACGACGAATGTCACCGGCCGGCCCGGCGTCTGCCGGCGGCGTCCGATGCGCACCCATTCCAGTTCGATCAGCTGGTCCAGCGTGCCACGGCTGACGGCGACGCCGCGAATTTCCTCGATCTCGGTGCGGGTCACGGGCTGGTGATAGGCGATGATGGCCAGGGTTTCGGTCGCCGCGCGCGACAGGCGGCGGCTTTCGACGGTGCTTTCCTGCATCAGAAAGCCCAGATCACCCGCCGTGCGGAACGCCCAGGCATCGCCCACCCGCAAAAGATGCACGCCGCGCCCCTCGTACCGGGCGCGCAGCTGTTTCAGCGCCTCGGCCGGATCGCAGCCCGCAGGCAGCCGTGCCGCGATCTCGCGCAGGCCCATCGGGCTGGCCGAGGCAAAGAGCACCGCCTCGACCATGCGCTCCTGTTCATAAAGCGGCGGCGGCGGAAAGCGCTGCGGATCGGGGCGGTCCCCGGTCCCCGCGCCGCTTTGGGCCGTGGCGTCGATATCGTCTTGGTCGGAAGTCATTGCGGACGCCTGCGGATGGTGATCGGGGCAAAGATTTCGGTCTGGCGCAGCTCAAGCTTGCCCTGACGCGCCAGTTCCAGCGTCGCGGCAAATGTCGCGGCGGTGGCGGAACGGCGGCGCTTGGGATCGCTTTCCCAGCCCTCGGGCAGAAAGCTCGCGAGTTCGGTCCAGTCGCCGACAAAGCCGATCAGCCCGCGCACCCGATCAAGCGCCTGTTCCATGGTAAAGACATCGCGCCGGTCATAGGCATAGGGGCGGAACTCGTCGCGGGTGCGCAGCCGCGCATAGGCCCGCATCAGGTCGATCAGCCCGGCCTGCCAGGACACCTGTCGCGCCCGCGTCACCGTTTCCGGCGCGCCGCGCGCGAAACGATCCTGTCCCAGCCGGTCGCGCCCCATCAGCCGCGCCGCCGCCTCGCGCATCGCGTGCAGGCGTTCCAGCTGGAAGGCCAGATGCGCGGCCATATCCTCGGCCGAGGGGCCTTCGGCCTCGGGATCGGGGGGCAAGAGCAGGCGCGATTTCAGATAGGCGAGCCAGGCCGCCATCACCAGATAATCGGCGGCCAATTCGATGCGCAGCGCCCGCGCCTGTTCGACAAAGGCCAGATACTGATCGG
This sequence comes from Paracoccus mangrovi, assembly GCF_042648425.1. NCBI lineage: Bacteria > Pseudomonadati > Pseudomonadota > Alphaproteobacteria > Rhodobacterales > Paracoccaceae > Paracoccus > Paracoccus mangrovi. The sequence goes on from NZ_JBHRXJ010000010.1 coordinate 141,623, forward strand.
CCAGCTCAAGGACAGAGATCTGCATCAGATCGACCTTTTGCGTGCGCGAGAGCGTCAGCAGCAGATCCAGCGGCCCCTCAAATCCCGAGACATCGACGACAAGCACCTCTTCGGCGCGGCGCTCGGCCACGCTTTGCGGCTCAAGCCCGGGCAGGTGCGGGGCGATGTCATCCGTGGCGGATTCGGGCTCAGCGCGATCCGGCACCGGGGTCAGATAGGGGACTTTGGTCATCGGCGCGGGAAACCTGTGACAGCACGCGGGAACCGTCCCAGAATCCGCCAAGCCCCCGGCATAGTCAACCGATCAGGCCGCAAGGCCACCCAAAGCCGCAAGCTCGGCCCGCAGGCCGGCCGCATCCGCCAGTTCCGGCGCCCGGCGCAGGGCCAGCGCGGCATCCGCGCGCCGCAGCGCCCCGGGCGTCATCCGTCCGGCCGCCGCGACGATATTCTCCATCTGCGCAAGGCTCTCGTTGCAGGACAGGACCAGATCGCAACCGGCGCCGACAATCGCCGCGGCGCGTTCGGCCATGCTTCCCGACAGCGCCTGCATGCCGATATCGTCCGACATCAACAGCCCGTCGAAACCCAGATCGCGCCGGATCAGATCGATCACCGGGCGCGAGGCCGTGGCCGGCGCATCGTCGATGGCGGTAAAGCGGATATGCGCGGTCATCGCCATCGGCAGATCGGCCAGCGCCCGAAACGGGGCAAAGTCGGTCGCCAGCAATTCCGCCAGCGGCGCCTCCACCACCGGCAGATCCTTGTGGCTGTCGACGCGCGCCCGGCCATGGCCCGGCATATGCTTGACCACCGGCAACACGCCCGCCGCCAGCATGGCATCGGCGGCGATGCGTCCCAGCCGGGTCACCGTCGCCGCATCCGTGCCAAGGCAGCGGTTCTTCAGAAACGGATGCGTGTCGTCGCGCGCGATATCCAGCACCGGCGCGCAATCGGCATCGATGCCCATCGCCTGCAATTCCCGCGCCATCAGGTGGTGATGCAACCAGATCGCCCGGTCGCCATTCGCCGCCTGATCCAGGGGCGCCGGCCAGTCGGTCCAATGCGGCGCGCGCATGCGCTGGACGCGCCCCCCCTCCTGATCGATCAGCACCGGGGCATCGCGGCCCACCGCCGCCCGCAGATCGGCGGTCAGGCGGCGCAGCCGTTCGGGTGTGTCGATATTGCGCCCAAAGAGAATAAACCCCCAGGGATCGGCCGTGCGAAAGAAATCCCGCTCGGCCGCCGTCAGATCGGGACCGGCAATGCCGCCCAGAATGGTCGCGCCGGTCATGTCACCAACTCACTTTGCCGTCGCGGGGATACAGTCGATGCCCTCGGCGATCAGCGCGGCGCAGAAGCGGCGGGCATCGTCCTTGGAGCCAAAGCCCGAAGCGCGCAGCCGCCAGAAGGCGCGGCCATTGGCCTCGTGTTTCTGGATGACCATGCCTTTGCCCGAGAACAGCGCCCCGAACTTGCCCGATACCCGGTTCCATTCGCCCGTCGCCAGCTTTTCGCTGTCGAAAGCGCCGATCTGGACCAGGGCCGAACCCGAGGTGACGGGTGGCGCCGGCGTGGCGGTCGCAGCCGGCGCGGTTTCGGGACGGGCCTCGGTGGTCGTGGCCGCAGCCACGGGCGCGGCATCGCTGGCGACCGCCGGGGCGGCGGCGGCGATGCGGCGCGGACGCGGCGCCGGGCGAACCGATTGCGCCACGGCCGGCGGTGCGGTCTGCGCGGTCTGGGCTGCGGCCTCGGCCAGCGCGGTGTTGATCGCGACCTCGCGCGCCTCGTTGCCGGCAAGATCGGTCACGACCTCGTTCACGGCGGCCTCGGCGGCGGGGGCATCGGTGATCAGCGCGGTCTCGACCGCGTTGGCGGCGGTCTGCGCGGCCTCGCCATCGGGGCGGGCGATCACGCGGGCGCTGTCATCGGCAAGCGGCAATTCGACCTGATGCGAGGGTTCCTGCGCGCTGGCGCCCAGCTCGCCCATCGGAACGTCCTGTTCGCCCAGCCCGGTCGCTTGCGGCGCGATGGCCACGCGATCGACCTGACCGGCTTCGCGGCCGGCGGCGACATTGTTCACGGCAAGGCCGGTGCGCTCGGTCAGCTCGCCGCCCGGATTGTCGGGGGCGGTGCGGGCCTCGCCCTGGATGGCGCGGATGACGGGCACGCCCGAGACGTCGCGCACGACCAGCTTGAAGCCCCAGACGGCCAGAATGACGATCAGCCCGACCGAAACCAGCGCGCCGATATAATGCGTAAGGCGGGTGACCCGGCCCAGCAATGTCTGCGGCTCGGCCTCGGCCGTGGCATGGGCATAGTGATCGTCCCAGCCGGCATTGTCCTGCCATTCGTCATGGTAATCCTGCTGCGCGTCCTGCGCATAGGGATAGTCCTGCGACAGCCGGTTGGGCTGTGACCCCTCAAACCCGCCCGAGGAGCGGAAATCTACTACCGTCATTCCTGCCTGCCTGCCGGTTGATCCGACGCTGCTCGTTTACTTGCTCGAACCCCGGCAGCTACGCCTTGTCAGCGCATTTCTTTGGCCGGAGTCACCCCCAAGATACCAAGACCGGCTGAAATGACAACGCCGACGGCCCGCACAAGCGCGATTTTCGCGGCGGTGGTGTCAGCATCGCCATCCTGAACGAAGCGCAGCGACAGCTCGTCATTGCCGCGGTTCCACAGGGAATGCAGGTCCGATGCGATGTCATAAAGGAAAAACGCGATCCGGTGCGGTTCATTCGCACGCGCCGCGATTTCGACGATGCGTGGCCATTCTGCAACTTTCCGGGCCAGTTCCAGCTCGGCGGAATGGTTCAGACGGACCAGATCCGCCTCGGCCAGCGCCGCGTCCGAGGTGTCGACACCCATTTCGGCGGCCTTTTTCACGACCGAGTTCACCCGCGCGCTGGCATATTGTACATACCAGACGGGGTTGTCCTTGGACTGTTCCAGCACACGCGCGAAATCGAAATCCAGCGCCGCGTCATTCTTGCGCGTCAGCATGTGAAAGCGGGTCACATCCGCGCCCGCCTGTTCGACCACATCGCGCAGGGTGACGAATGTGCCGGCGCGCTTTGACATCTTGAAGGGCTCGCCGTTCTTGAACAGCTTCACCAGCTGGATCAGCTTGATATCCAGAGACACCCGGCCATTGGACAGCGCGGCCACGGCGGCGTTCATGCGTTTGACATAGCCCCCGTGATCGGCGCCGAAAACATCGATCAGCGCATCAAAGCCACGGTCGATCTTGTCCCAGTGATAGGCGATATCGGGCGCGAAATAGGTCCAGCTGCCATCTGATTTCTGGATCGGCCGGTCCACATCGTCGCCAAAGGCGGTCGACCGAAAGAGCGTCTGCTCGCGCGCTTCCCAATCCTCGGGCAGCTTGCCTTTCGGCGGCTCAAGCGTGCCGCGATAGATCAGGCCCGCGCTTTTCAGCCGCTCGATGGCGGCCTCGATCCGGCCGGTGCCGTAAAGCGCCTTTTCGCTGGAATAGACGTTCATCTCGACGCCCAGCAGCGCCAGATCGTCGCGGATCATCGCCATCATCGCCTCGGTGGCGAATTCGCGGATCTCGACCAGCCATTCGGATTCGGGCCGGTCCAGCAGGCTGGCGCCGTATTTCGCCTTGAGCGCCTCGCCCACCGGGATCAGATAGTCGCCGGGATAAAGCCCCTCGGCGATCTCGGGCTCAAGCCCGTTCGCCTCGCGATAGCGTTCATAGGCGGAACGCGCCAGCACATCGACCTGGGCGCCGCCGTCGTTGATGTAATATTCGCGCGTCACGTCATGGCCGGCAAAGGCCAGCAGGCTGGCCAGCGCGTCGCCAAAGATCGCGCCCCGGGTATGGCCGACATGCATCGGCCCGGTCGGGTTGGCGCTGACGAATTCGACATTGACCTTGTGCCCCTGTCCCAGGGTCGAGCGGCCGTAATCCGCGCCCTCGCGCAGCGCGGCGCGGATCACGCCCTGCCATTCGCCCGGCGCAAGGCGCAGGTTCAGAAAGCCCGGCCCCGCCACCTCGGCCGAGGTGATGCGCGGATCGGCGGCAAGGCGGGCGGCCAGCGCATCGGCGATGTCGCGGGGCTTCTTGCCGGCGGGTTTGGCCAGCACCATCGCGGCGTTGGTGGCCATGTCGCCATGGGCGGCATCGCGCGGCGGCTCGACCGTCACGGCGGCGGTATCAAGGCCCACGGGCAGTTCGCCCGCCTGTTCCATCTGCGCCAGCGCATCCGTCACCAGCGCGCGGATATCCGAAAAGAGGTTCATCGCATCCATCCTGAAGATCCTTCGCGGGATAGCCCCAGCCATGCACAAAGGTCAACCGCCCGCGCCAGAGCACGGATCGCGGCGCCCGGCGCGCGGGGGCGGGTTTTCAGCCCGCCGCACCGGCCGGGGCCGGCGGATCCCCGATCCCCGCCCCCTCGCCCCGCCGGGTGGCGCGGGCTTCGGCGCGGGCAAGATGCGCGGCCTCGTTTTCCAGACGGATCTTTTCGAGCGTTTCGGGCGGGATCAGGCTGATGATACGGGTATCGGGGCGGCCTTCGATGCGGGCGGGATCGCCGACGAATTGCAGCCGGCCCCGGTCGATGGTCGCCATCGGGATCACCTCGGGGCGGGCGGCGCGCCATTTTTCCAGCGTATATTCCTCGGTCAGGCGGGTGGTGCGAAAGACCCAGCCCCGTTCCATCAGGTCGAGATACTGATCCAGCGTGCGGTTGCCGTTCACGGTGCGCCCGCCCAGCTGGCTGGGCAGCGCGTGGCGGGGCAGATCCTCCTTGTGCCGCGCCAGCTGCCAGATCGAATCGCGGCCGAGTTCCGGCGCAAGGTCGGTCGCGACCAGGGTGTTATAGGCGTCATTGTCCGACGCCACGAGAATGGCGTTATAGGCGATGAACTCGACGCTGTTCTCGGCCGCCTCGGACAGGATGTCGCCATAGAAATACGGCAGGCCGGCGCGGCGCGCGGATAACAGATGCCCGCGATTGGGATCGGTGATCAGCACATTCACATCGGCCTTTTCCAGCGCCTGCGCCAGCTCGGTCGTGAAGACCGAGCCGCCGACGATGATCAGCCCCGGCTTGTCGCCCGAGGTCAGCCCCAGCGCCCGCGCCAGAGGCGCCAGCGTGAACCCGTGCAGAACCACCGTCGCCACCACCAGCACGAATGCCAGCGGCGTCAGCATCGCGCCATCGGGAATGCCCTCGGCCACCAGCCTTTCGCCAAAGATCCCCGACACCGCGACCAGCACCACCCCGCGCGGCCCGGTCAGCGCGATCAACAGCTTTTCGCGCCAGGGCAGATCGGTCCCGATCAGCGAAATCATCACCGTCAGCGGCCGCACCACCAGGATCACCGCCAGCACAAAGACCGCCGCCCGCCAGTCCAGCATGGCCAGCGCCTGAAACTTGATGCCCGCCGCCAAAAGGATGAACACGCCCGACACCAGCAGGATGGTGGCGCTTTCCTTGAAGCGGTAAATCTCGGCATAGCTGGGCAAATCGGCATTGGCGATCACCAGCCCCATCACCGTCACCGCCAAAAGACCGCTTTCATGCAGCACCAGATCGGCGCCGGCAAAGACCACGATCACGGTCACAAAGAGCACCGGCACCTTCATGTATTCGGGTACCAGATTGCGGCGGAACGCGCGCACGACGCCAAAGCCCATGCCCACCCCCAGAAGCATCGCGAAACCGATGCCGCGCAGCAATTGCCAAAGCGCCTGCGCCTCGCCCAGCTCCTGCTGGCGGGTCAGCACCACCAGCAGCGCGAAAACCGCCGCCAGCGCGCCGATGGCATCGTTGACGATTGCCTCCCATTGCAGGGCCTGGGCCGGGCGCGCGCGCAGCCGCGCCTGTCTGAGCAAGGGCGCGATCACCGTCGGCCCGGTGACGATCATGATGCCGCCAAAGACGATCGAGGCCTGCCAGCCCAGACCGGCGACCAGATTCAGCACCAGCGCCGACAAGAGCCAGCCCACCGGCGCGCCGACATAGACCAGCCGTCGGACCGCCAAGCGCGCATCGGCCAGCTGGCGCAGGTTCAGCGTCAGCCCGCCCTCGAACAGGATCACCGCCACAGCCAGCGAGATCATCGGCTGGACCAGCGCGCCGATATCGCGCTCGGGCAGGAATATCCCGGTGACCGGCCCCAGAATCAGCCCCACCGCCAGCATCAGCACGATCGCCGGCATGCGGAACCGCCAGGCCAGCCATTGCGCCCCGACCCCGGCAATCCCAACGATTGCAAAGGCCTCAATCGGGTTGAGCGCCGCCGTTTCGATTGCCATGAACACCCTCGCCTTCGACCTGTTGTCATTCTGCGATATAATGAGGTGAACGGAGCAGATGTTCCCTGACGGCGCCGCGCCATGGCGTTGCGCCCGCATCAGATTGACGCAGAGCGGCTTTTCGGCTAGGTGGCGGCTGTCTGCATCCGGCAGACAAGGCGAGGGGCGTGCGGAAATTGCGTCCCTAACCGCCGCGAGAAGCCGGTTTCCGGCAAAGCGGCGATGGACGCAAGAATGGCGCGGGCCTGTTCCGCGCCCAGAATACGAAAGCCCCGAATGACCAAATTTTCCGATCTGAAGCTTGATGCAAAGGTTCTCAAAGCCGTCACCGAGGCGGGCTATGAGACCCCGACCCCGATCCAGGCGGGTGCGATTCCCCCGGCGCTGGAAGGCCGCGACGTTCTGGGCATCGCCCAGACCGGCACCGGCAAGACTGCAAGCTTCACATTGCCGATGATCACGCTTCTGGGTCGTGGCCGGGCGCGGGCGCGCATGCCGCGTTCGCTGGTCCTGTGCCCGACGCGCGAACTGGCCGCCCAGGTGGCCGAGAATTTCGACATCTATGCCAAGCACACCCGCCTGACCAAGGCGCTGCTGATCGGCGGCGTCAGCTTTGGCGAACAGGACAAGCTGATCGACCGCGGCGTCGACGTGCTGATCGCCACGCCGGGCCGGCTGCTCGACCATTTCGAACGCGGCAAGCTTCTGCTGACCGGCGTCCAGATCATGGTCGTCGATGAGGCGGACCGCATGCTCGACATGGGGTTCATCCCCGATATCGAACGCATCTTCCAGCTGACGCCCTTTACTCGCCAGACGCTGTTCTTCAGCGCCACCATGGCCCCGGAAATCGAACGCATCACCGATACCTTCCTGCACAGCCCGGAACGCATCGAGGTCGCGCGCCAGGCCACCACCAGCGAGACCATCACCCAGAAGCTGGTCGAAATCACCCCCACCCGCCGCGACCAGTCCGCCAAGCAGAAACGCGAATTGCTGCGCGCCCTGATCCGCGCTGAGGGCGAGGGTCTGAAAAACGCCATCATCTTCTGCAACCGCAAGACCGATGTGGATATCGTCGCCAAGTCGCTGAAAGCGCATGGTTTTGACGCCGCCCCCATCCATGGCGATCTGGATCAGCGCCATCGCATGGCGACGCTGGACGGCTTCCGCGAAGGGACGCTGCGCCTTCTGGTTGCGTCCGATGTGGCGGCGCGCGGTCTGGACATTCCGGCCGTCAGCCATGTCTTCAACTTCGACCTGCCCTCTCACGCCGAAGATTACGTCCACCGCATCGGCCGCACCGGCCGCGCCGGGCGTCAGGGCACGGCGATCTCGATCGGGACGCCTGCGGACGAGAAATATCTGACCGCCATCGAAACGCTGGTGAAACAGACCCTGCCCCGCGCCGCCCTGCCCGAAGGCTTTGCGCTTTCGGCCGCGGCACAGGACGCGCCCCGTCAGCCCCGCGATGGCGGCCGGCGGGATCGCGGCCCGCGCGGTCGCCGCAACGAGGCCGAGACCCGGCCCCAGCCCGAGGCTCCGAAGCCCGATCCCCGTCCCGAACAGGCCGAGCGTCCCCGCGACCGCGAAGAGCGGCGCGACCGCCGCGACGACAGGCGTGAAGATCGCCGCGAGGAACGGCGTGAGGATCGGCGCGAACCCCGCCGGGACGACCGCCGCGAGGATCGGCGCGACGACCGCCGGGGCGACCGTCATTCGGTGATGGGCATGGGCGATCATCTGCCCGAATTCATGACCCGCAGCTTCCTTGCCGCGCTTGAAGAAACCAATGCGATCAAGCCCGAGGCCGCCCCGGCCGACGAGGCGCCCGAGATCGCGGTCACGGCGGACATCACCGATGCGCCCGCAGCCCGGACCGAGGCCGAAAAGCCCGCCCGTGAAAAGCCGGCGCGCGAAAAGCCGGCGCGCAGAAAGCGCACGCCAAAATCGGCCGCCCCGGCCGAGGCCCAGCCCGCCGCCGAGGCCCAACCCGAAGCCCAGTCCGTGACCGAGGCAACGGCAACGGAACCCGAGGCCACGCAACCGGCACCCTCCGCCCCGGCCGAGCCCGAAGCGACCATCGAACCCGTCGCGGAAAAACCGGCCCGCAAGCGCAAACCCCGCACCAGCAAGGCCAAGGCCGCCGAGGCCGCCCAGGCTGCGACCGAGGCAACGGCTGAGGCCGCGCCCGAGGCAGAGGCAGAGGCCCCGGCGGCACCGGCCGAAAAGCCCAAGCGCAAGGCGCCCGCCAAACCGCGCGCCCCGCGCAAGACCAAGGCTAAGACCGCCGAGGCCTCGGCCGATTCTGACCCGGCGACCACGCCGATCACCCCGACGCCGGCCGACAAGACGGCCGCCGAAGGCTGAGCTTTCGGGAATGGCCCCGATAACGGTCCCCGCACAGCCGGGCCGCCCGCCCTTGGGCGCGCTTGCGCTGTCGGCGGCCGCCGGGGCGGTCGCGGCGCTTGGACAGGCGCCTTGGGGGCTTTGGTGTCTGGCCATTCCGGCGCTTGCGGTGCTCTGCTGGCGGATTGGAACCGCCGGCCCGGCGCGGATGGCGGCATGGCATGGTTTCGCGGCAGGGCTGGGGCATTTCGCGCTGGCCATGTCCTGGATCGTCGAACCGTTTCTGGTCGAGCCTGAAACCTATGGCTGGATGGCGCCCTTTGCGCTGGTGCTGATGGCGGCGGGCGGGGCTCTGTTCTGGACCGTGCCCGCCTGGATCGCGGCGCGGTTGCTGCCCGGTTTCCCGCGTCAGGGGCTGGTCTTCGCGGCGCTGATGGTGATCTCGGACTGGCTGCGCGGCTGGATTTTCACCGGCTTGCCCTGGGCGCTGAGCGGACATATCTGGATCGATACGCCGGCCGCGCAATTGGCGGCGGTGCTGGGCGCGATCGGGCTTTCGGGCCTGACGATGCTGACCGCCGCGCTGCCGCTGGCTTTCTGGCGCGGCGGGCCACGACAGCTGCGCGGCGCCCTGCCCGGCGCGATCCTCGCCGCCCTTGTCATCGGCACCGCCTTCAGCGCCGGCCTGGCACGACTGGCGCGACCGCTTCCCGCCGATACGGCGCTGACGCTGCGGCTGGTACAACCCAATGCCACGCAGGCGCTGAAATGGGATCCCTATTGGTCCGAGGTCTTCTTTCGCCGGCTTCTGGATATCTCTGCCGCCCGCGACCCGGATCGCCCGGCACCGGATGCGATCATCTGGCCGGAAACGGCGGTGAATTTCCTGCTCGACCGTGCTGGATCGGCCCCCGAAGACATCGCCGACTATGCCGGCGCGCCCGTCATCCTTGGCATTCAGCGGTCGCAGGGCACACGCTATTTCAACAGCCTGACCGAATTTTCGGCGCAAGGCATCGGCCCGGTCTATGACAAGTTCCATCTGGTGCCCTTTGGCGAATATACGCCTTGGGGCGATCTGATGGCGCGTTTCGGCGTGCGCGCCTTTGCCGCGCAACAGGGCTTTGGCTATTCGCCCGGAACCGGCCCCGCCGCTATCCGCTTCGGCGCCCTGCCGCCGGTGCAGCCGCTGATCTGTTACGAGGCGATCTTTGCGCGCCACCTCTTGGGTTCCGGGGACCGCCCTAGCTGGCTGTTGCAGGTGACGAATGATGCGTGGTTCGGCAACCTCTCCGGTCCCTGGCAGCATCTGGCACAGGCAAGGTTGCGCGCGGTGGAAACCGGGCTTCCGCTGATGCGGGCGGCCAATACCGGCGTCTCGGCGGTGATCGATGCGCGCGGCCAGCTGCGCGCCACGCTGGGGCTGAATCTGGCGGGGCGGATCGACGCCCGCCTGCCGGGGGCATTGCCGCCGACACCATGGTCGCGCTGGGGCGACTGGCCGGCGCTGGCACTGGCCGCATTGGGGCTGATTCTTGCGGCGCGACGTCGCAGTTGACTGTCAGGCGATGGTCCTCTATCGCGGGTTGGTCGTCACAACGGCTTCCTGGCGTGACGGCTTGATCTCAACGGAGCACCCTCATGAGCAGACAAAACTACGTGTTCACCTCGGAATCCGTGTCCGAGGGACATCCAGACAAGTTGTGCGACCAGATTTCGGATGCCGTCCTCGACGCATTGCTGGCCGAAGATCCGGCCGCCCGCGTCGCCTGCGAGGCATTCGCCACAACCGGCACGGTCGTCATCGGGGGCGAGATCGGGTTGACCAGCCAGGCCAAGCTTGGCGAATATATGGGCCGCATCAGCCAGATCGCACGCGATACGATCCGCGACATCGGCTATGAACAGGAAAAGTTCCATTGGAACACCTGCCATGTCCACAATTACCTGCACGAACAATCCGCCCATATCAGCCAGGGCGTCGATCGCGACGGTGCCGGCGATCAGGGGATCATGTTCGGCTATGCGGTGGACGAGACCCCCGAACTGATGCCTGCCCCGATCCAGTATTCGCACGCCATCCTGCGCCGCCTGGCCGAGGCGCGCAAATCCGGCGCCGAGCCGACGCTGGGCCCGGATGCGAAATCGCAGCTGAGCCTGCGCTATGAGGACGGCCGCCCGGTCGAGGTGACGAGCCTCGTCATCTCGCATCAGCATCATGACGAAAGCCAGACCTCGGACGATATCCGCGCCATTGTCGAGCCCTATATCCGCGAAGTCCTGCCCCAGGGATGGCTGACCGAAAACACCGAATGGTGGGTGAACCCGACCGGAACCTTCGTCATCGGCGGTCCCGATGGCGATGCCGGCCTTACCGGACGCAAGATCATCGTCGATACCTATGGCGGTGCGGCAGCCCATGGCGGCGGCGCTTTCTCGGGCAAGGATCCGACCAAGGTCGACCGCTCGGCCGCCTATGCGGCGCGCTATCTGGCCAAGAACGTGGTCGCCGCAGGCTTGGCGCGGCGCTGCGTGATCCAGCTGAGCTATGCGATCGGCGTGGCTAAACCGCTGTCGATCTATGCCGACACGTTCGGCACCGGAACCGTCTCAGAGGCCGAAATCGAAAAAGCCGTATCGAGGGCGATGGACCTGACCCCCCGCGGCATTCGCGAGCATCTCGACCTCTGCCGGCCGATCTATCGCAGGACCGCCGCCTATGGCCATTTCGGCCGCGCGCCCGAAGCCGATGGCGGCTTCTCCTGGGAACGCACCGATCTGGCCGAAGCCCTGAAACGCGAAATCTGATACCTGAAACCGGATGACAGCATGGGGGCTTTGCCCCCGCGCGTTCCGCGCTCCCCCAGGATATTTTGACATGAAAGAGGGCCGCAACCAGATCAGCTGCGGCCCTCTTTCATGCGTAAATATCCTGCGGGAGGAGCCCGGCGGCCGACAGGCCGATGGGCGGCGGGGGCGCAAAGCCCCCGGACCCTGGGCGCTGCATCCGGCCCGGCCGTCATTCCTTGAAGCTGCGGCTGTCCTTGATCTGATCCCAGGCCCAGACCACCTCCTGCAGGCGGTCCTCGTCCGAGCGGTCGCCGCCATTCATATCGGGATGAAGATCTTTGACCAGGGACTTGTATTGCTTGCGGATTTCCGCCTTGGTCCAATGATCCCGGGCCTCGAGTATCTCAAGCGCCTTGCGCTCTGTCGGGGGTAGCTTGCGCGCGGTCTGGGTGCGCAATTCGGGATTGGTGCCGTTCGCACCGAGGATTTCCAGCGGATCGTCGATGCCGTGCCGCGCCCATTTCTGTTCCTTGGCGCTGCGGCCAAAGGGTTTGGTCGGGCGTTCCCAGACCGTCGCATTGTCGAGGAATTCCTGAAACTCGGCCTCGGACTGGCCCTGAAAATAGTTCCAGTTGGCGTTATATTCGCGCACATGGTCCTTGCAGAACCAGAAATAGTCGTCGAGGTTGCGCGGATTCTTTGGCGCACGGTATTGGCCGGGCTGGTTGCAGCCCTCTTTGTCGCAGCGCCGCGTCGAGGTCTCGAACGCGCCGGACATACCGCGTCTGCCCTTGGCCCGGCGTTTTTTATCCGAGGCCGCGGAGATGTCGAATCCGAACGGGTCGCTGTTGCTCATTTGCCTGCCTTGTCCTGATCGGGACAGGCAGTTTAGGCTATTTCACAGGACATGAAAGGGGGGCACGCGAATGATTGCCGACGAAATGCGCGAGAAACTGGCCGCACTGATACCGAGCCAGCTGGAGGTCATCGACGAAAGCGAAAGCCATCGCGGCCATGGCGGTTGGCGCGAAGGCGGCGAGACGCATTTCCGCATCCGCATGAACAGCCCGCGCTTCACAGGAATGAACCGGGTCGCCCGCCACCGCCTGGTGCATCAGACGCTGGGCGATATCGTGCCCCGCATCCATGCGCTTGCGCTGGAACTCGGCGAAAGCCGTTAGCGCCGTCAGTCTTGCCGCTGTCCCGGCCCGCGCGTAGAAGCCGGGCGAACCCGAATGAACAAGGATCTCGATCATGAGCACGCCCAAGGATTTCAACGACCGGATGCTGTCTCTGGGCCTCGCGCGTGTCAGCGAGGCCGCCGCCCACGCCTCGGCCCGGCTGATCGGGCGCGGCGATGAAAAGGCCGCCGATCAGGCCGCGGTCAACGCCATGCGCGAACAGCTGAACCTTCTGGACATCAAGGGCGTCGTCGTCATCGGCGAGGGCGAGCGCGACGAGGCGCCGATGCTCTATATCGGCGAAGAGGTCGGATCCGGCGACGGGCCCGAGGTGGATATCGCGCTTGATCCGCTCGAGGGCACCACGCTGACCGCCAAGGACATGCCCAATGCCCTGACCGTCATCGCCATGGCGCCACGCGGTACGCTTTTGCATGCGCCCGACGTCTATATGGACAAGCTGGCCATCGGACCGGGCTATCCCAAAGATGTCGTCAGCCTGGAAATGAGCCCGTCCGAGCGTGTGCGTGCGCTGGCCGTGGCGCGGGGCTGTACGGAAGGCGATATCACCGTCTGTGTGCTGGAACGCCCTCGGCATGAGGACCTGGTGGCCGAAATCCGTGCGACCGGGGCCGCCATCCGTCTGATCACCGATGGCGACGTCGCCGGCGTCATCCATTGCGCCGAGGCCGAGATGACCGGCATCGACATGTATATGGGTTCGGGCGGTGCGCCAGAGGGGGTGCTGGCGGCCAGCGCGCTCAAATGCATGGGCGGGCAGATGTGGGGCAGGCTTCTGTTTCGCAACGACGACGAAAAGGCCCGCGCCAAAAAGGCCGGCATCACCGATCTGGACCGCATCTATTCGCGCGACGAGCTGGTGACCGCCGATGTGATCTTTGCCGCGACCGGCGTCACCAACGGCTCGATCGTGGCCGGCGTCAAGCGTGAGCCGCATTACCTTCAGACCGAAACCATCCTCATGCGGTCCAAGACCGGATCGGTGCGGCGGATGATCTATCGCAACCCGATCAAGTAAGCATCAGGCCGGCCGGACAGGCTTGCGCTAAGGGCGGTCATGCGGGATGAAACCGCATGACCGCTTTTCTTTCCGTCGAATCCTCGCTGACCGGCCGGTTGTGGCGCGGCCCCGATGCCACGCTCGAACGCACGGCCGAGGCGCTCGCGCAGGACAGCCGCCTGCCCCTGCCCGTGGCCCGCGTGCTGGCCGCGCGCGGCGTTTCCGCCCAGGAGGCTCCGGGCTATCTGGATCCCAAGCTGCGCGATCTCTTGCCCGATCCGCTGAGCCTGCGCGACATGGCCAAAGCCGCCGCGCGCATCGCCAAGGCCGCCCTTGGCCGCCAGCGCATCGCCATTTTCGCCGATTACGATGTGGATGGCGGCGCCTCGGCCGCGCTGTTGATCGACTGGCTGCGCCAACAGGGGCATGAGGCGACGCTATATATCCCCGACCGCATCGACGAAGGGTACGGCCCCAACGCCCCGGCCATGGCCGCGCTGGCCGAAGGGCACGATCTGATCATCTGTGTCGATTGCGGCACGCTCAGCCATGAAGCGCTGGCTGCGGCCGCGCCGCGCGATGTCATCGTGCTCGACCACCATCAGGGGGGCGAAACCCTGCCCCCGGCGCTGGCCGTCGTGAACCCGAACCGCGCCGACGAGGATGGCAGCCTTGGCCATCTCTGCGCGGCGGGGGTGGTGTTTCTGACGCTGGTTCAGGCCAATCGCACCCTGCGCGAAGGGGGGCACAGCCAGCCCGACCTGATCGGGCTGCTGGATCTGGTGGCGCTGGCCACCGTCGCCGATGTGGCGCCCCTGATCGGCGTCAACCGCGCCTTTGTCCGGCAGGGGCTGACCATCATGGCCCGCCGCGAACGGCCCGGTCTGGTCGCGCTTTCGGATGTGGCGCGGCTCGATTCGGCGCCCAACGCCTTTCATCTGGGCTTTCTGCTGGGGCCGCGCATCAATGCCGGCGGCCGCGTCGGCCGCGCCGATCTTGGTGCGCAATGCCTGTCCTGCACCGATGCCGCGCGGGCCGCGAAATACGCCGCCGAACTGGACGAGCTGAACCGCGATCGCCGCGCCATCGAGGCCGCCGTCCGCGAGGAAGCCCTGGCCCAGGTCGAGGCGCGCGGCGCGCCCCTTTTGGCCTGGGCCGCGGGCGACGGCTGGCATCCCGGCGTCGTCGGCATCGTCGCCGCCCGCGTCAAAGAGGCCACCGGCCTGCCCGCCGTGGTGATCGGGATCGAGGGGGGTATCGGCAAGGGCTCGGCCCGCTCGGTCCCCGGGGTCGATCTGGGCCGCGCCGTTCAGCGCCTTGCCGCCGAAGGCTTGCTGCTCAAGGGCGGCGGGCATGCCATGGCCGCCGGCCTGACCGTCGAGGCGGCCAAGATCCCAGCCGCGATGGCGCGCCTGGCCGAGCTGTTGGCGCGCGAAATGGCCGCACGCAGCGGCGCGGGCGAGTTGCGCATCTCGGGCCTGCTGGATCCGGCCGGCGCGACCATCGAGCTGATGCAGATGCTCGAACGCGCCGGCCCCTTTGGCCAGGCGGCCCCTGCCCCGCGATTCGCCTTTGCCGGACAGCTGATCGACAGCGCCGGGGCCATGGGCGACAGCCATCTGCGCCTGCGATTCCGCAGCCCCGGCAGCCCCGTGCTCGAGGCCGTGGCCTGGGGCGCAATGTCGGGTCCGCTTGGCCCCGCGCTTCTGGGTGCCAAGGGCCGCAGGTTCCATCTGGCGGGCAAGCTCGAGCTGTCGCAATGGGGCGGTCGTGAGCGTGTGCGACTGCGTCTGGACGATGCCGCACCGGCCGAATAACCCGCCCCGGACACCGCACAAAAAACTTTTTCGAAAGGTGTTTTTTGTGCTTGCAGCGATCCGGCAGCTGGCCTAAACACCGCTCCACGCCGCAGGGCACAGCGCTGCGGACGGAAATAGTGGCCCGTTCGTCTATCGGTTAGGACGTCAGGTTTTCAACCTGAAAAGAGGGGTTCGACTCCCCTACGGGCTGCCACTTTATCTATAAATCAGTGCATTACTTAGAAAATTCCTGACGGATGTTCCGTGCCTTCTGGGCCATCGAGCGGTGTATTTTTTGCGTGCTGTCCCAGCCCCCGAAAAACCTGCTCTGCAGATCGCACCTATTCGTCCCTTGACATATAAAACACTAAGGTTTCGGATCGCTCTGTGACAGATAGGCCCTGACCTTGCACAAAGACGCCCGTTGGCATTCGTGATTTCCGGGGCAGGACGATTCCGGGAGGTCCTATTGCGAACGATTCGCTTTGCGATCCGCGCCGACAAGGCCAGCATCGCCGATCCATTTTCGAACGCGATCATCGGGTGAGCCTGTTGAAATGTGGGGTATTCTTCGGCAGGTGATCTGCGAAAAATCGATAGGGAACGACGCCCTCAATCCGGGGCAGCGCCTTGTCCGTCTTGCCTTGCGGACCGAAGCCTAAAGAACGCAACGTCAAACCACACTCTCCCCTCGCGCTCTACGGGCGTGCGAAGGACACCCATGCCGGCAGCCGCGCCGCGCCGCCGCGTGTGTCCAGCAGCGACCAGTAAGCCCGATCCCCGCGCTGGCAGAACACCACCTCCATCGTCTTGGCGATATCCGCCATGAATTCGCCCTTTACATCGGCGCGCCAGCAGTCATTTCCCAGCGGCTTCATCACGGCGGCCGGCTCGTTCATGCTGATGATCTGGGCGTCATAGACGAAGGAATAGCCCAGCGTCATCTCCTCGCCCGCCCCGGTGATCGTCACGGTGCCGGAAAAGCGTCCGGGGTCGGTGGTGTCGGCCTGCCAGCGGGTGACCTCGGTGCCATCGGCGCTTGCGGCCAAAGCGCAAAGCGCGATCAGACAGCTTGCAGCAGCAATTCTAAAACTCATTGAATTCATTCGCACGGTTCAGCCATCCTCTCAGAAAGCGGCTCTGACTTGGGTCATTCGCAACGATCGCACGATAGCGCGCGATCCTGCGTTCGCGATAGGCGATATACAGCGCCGCGCCATGGCCGCATTCGATGATCCTGTTGGCCGCAAGCAGCGTCCCCTGCCCGATATCGCCATCTTCGCCGGTTCGCCAATGCGGCTTGCCTTGTGCATTCGCCACGACATTGATCGCGCGCTGAAGAACGATCACGCCACCGCCATTGAAACAGGTATCCAGATATTGAATCGCCAAGGGACAGTGATTGATCCGGTCGCACCAGAACCGCCGCCAGTAACCCGCCAGCGTGATCTCATAGACCTGTTCCTCGGTGATGTTGCGCAATGTGGCCACCGTGCCCGGTATGCCGAACAGCTCTTGCGAATAGAGCCGCCAGGTCGCGATGGTGATGCCCATATTGGTGGCGCCGCCACGGTCGACCGGATCGTCGACAAAGCCGCCCTCGAGGTTCAGCAGATGCCCATAGATGAATTCGCGCGGGTTGCAGTAATGGATCCAGCGCATTTCGACCTTATGGGGCTGGGTCGCATCGGCGCAGGGCATGGGAAAGGCCCGGCTTGCCCATTGCGCGGCACCGGTCGTGCGGTCCTGGTGAAGGCGCAGATACTGGTCGACCGTATCGGTCAGCGGCAGGGGGGATGCGGTCGGCCGCTCTCCGGTGTTGGGGTCGGGGATGACGCGCCGCCCCACCTGGGCACCGGTCAGCGCCGCATCATTGCCGGCATCCCCCGCCGTGATCGCCACCGGCAGGATGACGAATTTCTTTGCGTTATCGGGGTTGTCGCGCGGCGTCAGTTTCAGCCGATAGGAATGGCCCGATTCATAACCTGCCTCGCCGCCCAGAAGGATACGGCAGTTTCCATCGGTCAGCGCGGCCGCCGGCGCCGAAGGCGGATCAATGCGAAACCCGGCCTCTTGCGCATAATGCAGCACATGTGTGTCCACCAGTTCGGTCTGCTCGTCCGCCTGTCCGGGGGTGCCGGCGGTGATGCGATGAACCTCGATGGTCACGCTGACGCCTAGGTCGTTGACATGCCAGTACCGGCTGTCCAGTTCGATCCATCCGCGACAGCCCTGTTCCGTGGCCTCGACCGGACTGGCGGAACCTTGTGCATCGGCCGCCCGTTCGGCCGCGCGGGTCACGCCTTGCGGCGGCGTCTCGTCGTCATCGGAATCGTTGGGATCTTGTGTCATGTCATGTCCTGCAACAGGGGTGGCATGGCCAGCGCCGCCCGCAAAAACCCGTCGAACCTTTGCGCCTTTGTTCCATCGGCCTGCCAGACCGCCGCGAAACCGGACAGCGTCGGTTCAAGCAGGTATCGATATCCCAGCCGCAGCCCCAGCAGCGCATGCAGGACGAACTCGCCGCCATCCAGCGCCCATCGCTGTCGGTCGGCATCCAGCGCCGCGCCATACGCCCCCCAGGCCTGTGCCGGCATCTGCCGGACGCCTGCGGGCCAGATCTCATCAGCCATATAGAGCACCTCGGCCCCGCTCAGGCCAGAGGCCCCGATCCGGGCGGTTTGCGCGGCCGCATCGGCCCAGGCACGGCCCTCGGGGCGGATCTCGGCATGCCAGTCATCGACCGCGCGCAACAGCTGCGAGGGTTTGACATGCTGGCGCGCCGACAGATCGGGTCCCAGCCAGCCCGCCTGAACCAAACGCTGGGCAAGGCGTGGATCCGTCGCAAGGCCAAGCCCCCAATGGACGGTCGCGATCAACAGTTTCAGATGATCGCGTTCGCTGCGCAGGCCAAAGGATTTCCCGATTCCATAGGCCGCCCGAACATGCGCCAAGGCATCGGCATCGCTTGCCGCCGCGAACCGGCCGGGAAACTGTTCGCGGCAGAAATCGACCGCCTTGTCGAAATAACGCCGCCGCCGTTCCTCAAGGAATATCGGCAGGCCGCTGCTGTTCAGGACGTCTTCATATGAAATCATCGGCCCGAGACACCATCTAAGCGGATGTCAAACAGGTGCAGAACATCGGACCGATCCGGCACGATCACCCGCTGGAACGGCGCCAGAAAGCTGCGCCGGGCGTGATCGGGCAAGCCCATGACGATGGTGCGCATGACCAAGGGCTCCTGAAAGCGAAAAAAATGCCACTGACCCTTGCTGTCGCGGAGCTTGGTAAAATGACGCAGGTGATCGACCAGCCCGGCCAGTTCGTGATGCGAGCGCATCAGGACATAGGCTTCCCGGCCCCAGAGTTCCCACCGGGCATCCCCCGCGGTGAACAGATCGCGGCACAGCCGGCTATCCGCGCGCAACTCTACCAGCCAGGGCGACACCGCGCCAAACTCGTCGCGCGAAGGACCACGCACCAGACAGTCATGGGGGATCGCGGCTGCGACCAGCCGTTCGGCCAGGCCCTCGACCCGCGCCGCATCAAAAAGCGCATAGGTCAGGGGCGCGGGGTCGGAACCGTTCACCCGTCCGAAAACGATCTCGGACATACCCGGCGGGATCGAAAGGGCCGGATGCGCCCCGAACTGACGATCCAGGGGCCGCACCTCTATCCGGTCGTATCGAACGTCATCAGCTGGGTCCATCACGGCGGCCTGTGCGTCCATCCCAAGGTCTTGTTCTGACATTCCCCAACCGGCCTGCCGCTGGGGGTAAACTCGACCGAATCCATTCAACGAGCAAGCTTTTTTCCCGGTCAGGCGATCTTGGCCGGGGGCGGAAATGCCTGGGGTTGAGCGGATGGGATCGCGGACCGGCGCCACCCCGCCGTCGGGCCCCTCCTTCAAAGGGACGGCGGCATCGCCCGGACGCCCATGCCCCGGATGACGCCGCCGATCATCCGCGCGCCTCAGCGCAAGGCGTAATCGATCACCGAGCCGTCATCGGCCTTGAAGCGAACGTGAACCAGTTTGCCATCGGCATACCAAAGCTCGCGGTTCAGGCCGCCGCTGACCGCGTAATGCGCGGCCTTGACCGAACCCGAGCCGGTCGCGACGGATTCGGTGCCAAGCTTGCGCACCGAAATCGTGTCGGTGCCGCCATTGATCGTGTTCAGCACCTGCCGCGCGGCAAGAAGATCCGCCGACCACAGGCTGGCCGGGATCAGCGGCGTCGCGCCGACCGAAATGCTGTGCGGCGTGCCGTTATCGTCGGTTTTCGAACTCAGCGCCGCCAGCTTGCCGCCGCGCCATGTCTCGGTGCTTTGCTGACGGAAGGTATAGGCGCTGACACCGATCACCGGCACCTTCACCTTGACATCGGTGCGCAGATCGACGTCCAGATCGCCGCCCTTGCCCCGAAAGGTCACGGTATAATCGCCGATATCCTTGCCCTTGCGGATCACGTCGAACGTCAGCCGCCCCGAGGCGGGCACGCTGTCCGAGGGCGCGGCAAAGGCGGCAAACGAGGTCGTGACGGCGCCCAGAGCGACCAGCGCGGCGGTGATGAATTGGCGTTTCATATCGGGGTTCCTTTCTCAGATCTGGCCCATGCCAATGAAAAGATTGCGGTTCGCATCGGCGATGGCACGCCGGCCATGCATGACGCGGGTATTGTCCAGGACGGCGATATCGCCGTCCTGCCAATTGATTTCATGGGTGAATTCCTCGGCGATCTCGCGGATCTCCTCGATCTCGTCGGGGGTCACCGGCGCGCCATCGGCCAGCGTATAGCGCGGCGGCTGATAGTTGTGCGACGGGCCCAGCACCGCATTCGCAAACCCCCGCCGCGCGCCGCCAAAGACCGAGCCGCGCACCGGATCCAGCACCAGCCGATAGGTCAGCGAACCGTCATCATGCAGATCGAACCCCTGCCCCGGCACCGCCTGCTGGAATTGCAGCACATGCGCCATCGTCACCTCTTCGGGGCGCGAGATGGCGGGATGTTCATTGGCCAGATATCGCTTCCAGATCGCCTCGGGCAGGTCGCGTTCGACCGTCATCTTCTGTGACCAGCGGGCCTTGCGGGCGGCATCAAAGGCGTCCCAGACCGCCATCCCGTCGCAGATCGTGGTCTGCGACCCCTCGAATGCCGCGCGCTCGGCATAGAAACAGACGATATCGGGGCAGCGCGGCGTATTGCCGTTCTCGATATGCAGCCCGATCGGGCCAAGCCCCGCATCGACCATCTGGGTCTTGTCGGTGGCATTGTTGCGGGCCGGGTCAAAGGTCACCCGACGGCAAAGCGTGCTGACCAGATCGGCGAACCCGCCCAGATCGGGCTGAAAACCCCGCAACAGGGTCCAGCCATCGCGAGCCAGATCCTCGCGGATGCGGATCCGCAGGCCGTCATCTTTCAGGCCAGCGACGAAATCGCGCTGACGCAGGATATTGTAATGCATAGAAAAACTCCGCTTCTCAGGATCGGGGCGCGCGCGCGGCGGCAATGACGGCCGGGTCGCGGGCAAGCTTGATCAGGTTCTTGTCGATCAGCCGGGGCGCCACGCGTTGCAGCGCGACGAAAAGGCGTTCACGGCTTGGGGGAAACTGTTCGCGCTTGCGCGCGGCAATGGCGCGCCAGGCGTGACGGGCGACGGCCTCGGGCGTGTCCAAAGCCATCGCCATCGGTCCGATCAGCGCATGAAAGCCATCGGTGGCCCCGGTTCGGGCCGCGCGCGGGGCGATATAGGTGACGGCGATCCCCTGCGGCGCCAATTCGCGGCGCAGCGCGTCCGAATAGCCCCGCAGCGCGAATTTCGTGGCCGAATAAAGCGCAAAGAACGGAAAGCCGATATCGCCAAAGACCGAGCCCATATTGACCACCTGCCCCCGCGCGGCGGCGAGATGGGGCAAGAGATCGCGCGTCAACGCCACGGGCGCCGCGACATTCAGCGCAAGGGCCGCTGCGATCTGGTCGTCGCCCGTCTGCGCGACCGGCCCCGACGGGACCATGCCGGCATTGTTGATCAGGATATCCAGCCCGGTTTCGGCCACGGCCGCGACGACGGCGGCGCGGCCGGCGGGGCTGGTCAGGTCGGCCGGGACGATCACGGGCGCTCGGGTCATCATGTCGGCGGTCGCCTGCAACGCCTCGATGCGCCGACCGACCAGAATGCTGCGATGGCCCAGCCGGTCGGCCTCGATAGCAAGGGCCGCGCCGATGCCCGATCCGGCGCCGGTGATAAGGGTGATCTTGGCGCTCATGCGACGGCCTCCCCGTGTTCGGGATAAGAAAGCGCGATCCATGAGGGCGCGGCGGCGGCGGCCAATGCTGCCGCGACCCGGCGATCGGCGGTTCCCGATCCACGGATCAGCCCCGGCGCACGCGGATCGACAATGGCCAGATGATCGGGCCGCGCATATGCGGGCAAGGCCGCAAGCCGCGCGCTCAGCCCGACCATATCGGGCGCGGCCAGCGCCGCCGCGACAAGGATCAGCTGATCCGCCGGGGTCTGGACCAACGCGGCGGCCGGGATCGCCGGATCGGCCAGGGCCTCGGCCTCGACCCATTCGGGCGCGATATTGCGTCCCGATTGCCGCAGGATCATCGCATCGCGACGCCCCAGCACCTCTATGCGGCCATCCCTCATCCGGCCCAGATCCCCGGTCCGCCACGGCCCCACCTGATCGTTCCGGTGCAGATAGGCCTGCATGACGGTCGGCCCGTCCACGACGATTTCGCCGTCCTCGATCCACAGATCGACACCGTCCAGAACCTGCATGGCCGAACCCGCCGAGGCCCCGGCCGGCGTAAGCGCGACCACGGAACATGCCTCGGAAAGGCCATATCCTTCGGCGACCGGCAGGCCGAGGGCACGGGCCTCGGCCAAAAGCGCGGGCGCGACCGGCGCCCCGCCCACCGCGACATAACGCAGGCTCTTGGGCAGGGGCGCGCCCCGCCGCAGTTCCGCCACCCAAAGCGTCAGCTGCCGGGGCGCCAGAACGGTGACCGTCGCCTCTGAACGGGCGGCGGCCAGGGCAAGGCCACGCCCATCGCCGGTAAACAGGCTTGCCGCGCCCTCGCGGCTGATGATCGTGGGTGCGCCGGCAAGGACCGGCAGGAAAAGACCGCAGACCTGTTCCAGCAGCTGCGCCTGGGGCAGGACCGACAGATAGCGGTCGCCCGGATGCGGACGCAACGCCGCCATCAGCCCGGCGAGCGAGGCCGCGATCTGGCGGTCGCCCAGAACGACCCCCTTGGGCCGCCCGGTCGTGCCCGAAGTATAGATCACCCGGCTCGCGCCCCCGGCATAATCCAGAGCCATCGGCCGATCCCCCGCGGGCAGCGTGGTGATCAGCCGCGCCCCGGCATCCTCGATCAGATGCGCGATCTGGCCATCCGAAAAGAAACCCGGCACCGGCACGACACGGCGCCCCGCAAGGCACGCGCCCAGATCGGCGATCGCATAATCGATCCCCGAAAGCCGCAGGCCGACGGTCGGGGGACCGGCGGCAAAGCCGGCGGACGCCCGCGCCACCGAAGCGGCCAGTTCGGACCAGGTGATGGACCGCTCTCCCTCACGGATGGCGGTCGCATCGGGTCGGGTCTGCGCATGGGCCCGCAACGCGTCGAAAACCGCCCTCATTTCAGGCGCGCCCCGGCGGGAACGCTGCCCCGCGCTGGCAGCACCCGCAGCCGCGCGCTTGTCGGCGCCTCATGCACCGCACAGACCCAGGGCGCGCTGTCGTAATAGCGCCCCCATGCCGCCGCATCGGCCAGACGTTCCCGCCGCGCCGGGCATAGCAGCATCAACGGCACGCCCGCATGCCGCAACAGCCCGATCAGCGGACCGGTCGCGGTGAACAAGCCCCAGCTCCGCCCCTGACGCCTGCCCTCGTCGGTGATCGCCCGGATCAGCGGCAGGGTCGCAAGCGGCCTTGGACAGGCCATGGACACGACTTCGACAATCTCATCGTCATGGACGACCCGGCCACTGCGATCCGACAGCTCGGCCGCGATGGGCCGGTCGAGATAGGTCTGCGAAAAGAACCCTTCGGCCCCAAGCCGAAGCCCCGCCGCGCCCAGAATGGCGCCGCTGCGCGACATGGCCACGGCCAGGGTGATCGCCGGCACGGTCATGGCCGCACCATGGGTCCGGGCGAAATGGCTCTCGATCAGCGACGCGGCCGCCTGCCAGCCGGCATCGCGCCAGGTCAGGAATTCCACCTGCATTTCACTCTGCTCCTTGCCTTCGTTGAAAGCCAGAAACGACGGCAAGCTTGCGGCTCTCTTACGAAAGCGGATGCCCCCTTCACGAGAACGTGAGGCGATGCAGAAGATACCCCATCCCGGCGGTGGTCGGATGGTGCCGTTGACTGGGATTTGCGGCGGGCCGCCTTGCCTTGGGGATTGGCGGAACGGTGGACCGGTGGCCAAAACGGATCATGTTAAGGTGGCCCGCATCGCGGGCAGGCTATCGCCGCCCGAAATCCCTTCGCGCGGGCCGGCTGTATCGCCCGGTTCCCAGCAATCTGCATGGCCGCCCGGGCGCAATAGTCGCCAGATGAGGCAGGCGCCAGAAATTCGGCCATATGTGATCTTGGGACCGGCGAAACGACGTGACGGCGGCTCGGCACGCGAACCTGCGCGACCGGCGGCCTTTGACGCAGACCCACCGGCAAAGCCGGCGAAATCTGCGGCACATCACGGCGCGGATGTCGCCGCCAGATTTTCGCCCGGGTACGGTTTTACTTGTCTGCGCCCATATCCGGCAAAAGCCGATGCGGGATCAGACCCACCCCGTCCCGGAAAAGCCGGTGACCCGAAACGATGACATCATCGCCGTC
Organism: Paracoccus mangrovi; assembly: GCF_042648425.1. NCBI lineage: Bacteria > Pseudomonadati > Pseudomonadota > Alphaproteobacteria > Rhodobacterales > Paracoccaceae > Paracoccus > Paracoccus mangrovi. The sequence goes on from NZ_JBHRXJ010000010.1 coordinate 165,909, forward strand.
ATGGGCCACCGCCTCGCCCGAAACCCGGATCAGAGCGCGGTCCAGCCGCCATCGACGGAAATCGTGGTGCCGGTGATCTGATCCGCCGCCGCCGAGCACAGGAACACCGCCGTGCCGCCCATCTGTTCGACGGTCGCGAATTCGCCCGAGGGTTGCCGTTCCAACATCACCTTGGCGATCACGTCCTCGCGGCTCATGTTATGGGTCTTCATCTGATCGGGGATCTGTTTTTCGACGATGGGCGTCAGCACATAGCCGGGGCAGATCGCGTTGCAGGTGATCGCCTCGCGCGCGGTTTCCAGCGCCGTGACCTTGGTCAGGCCGACCACGCCATGCTTGGCCGCGACATAGGCCGCCTTGAAGGGACTTGCCGTCAGGCCGTGGGCCGAGGCGATGTTGATGATCCGCCCCCAGCCCGCCTTGCGCATCATCGGCAGCGCCACCGCCGAGGTGTGAAAGGCCGAGCTAAGGTTGATGGCGATGATCGCGTCCCATTTTTCGACCGGGAAATCGGGGATCGGCGCGACATGCTGAATGCCGGCATTGTTCACCAGAATATCGCAGGCGCCGGCCTTTTCGATCAGGGCACGGCATTCATCGCCCTTGGACATATCGGCCTGAATATAGCGGACCTTCACGCCATGCGTGCGGGCAAGGCTTTCGGCCAGGGCGTGATCCTCGGCCGTGTCGGTGAAGCTGTTGATCACCAGATCGGCCCCGGCGCGCGCCAGTTCATGCGCGACCCCCAGACCGATCCCGGAATTCGACCCGGTCACCACCGCCGTCTTGCCGCCCAGAAATTTCTCGAACATCTCTGCCTCCCGCAATGGGTTTGCTGTTTTCGGGTGCAGCATGGGCAAAAAGCCCCGGCGCCACAAGGGCACCCCCGGCCCCGCCGGGACAGGCCACGCGGGCATGGGCGCGCGCTGCGGCATCGCAGCCAAACATTTTTTCGTGATCGATTCTCGGCGCCGGGACTTGCGCGCCATGGTTGCGGCGCGACCTCCAAGATCCTGCATCCGCCCAATAAAAAAGCGCCCGCACGAGGCGGGCGCAAGTCATGAGGCAGGTTTCATACAGGCAAGAAACCTATCGAGCAGTGCCTTATCTATACGCTTTTCCCCCCATGAGTCCAAGGCGTAAGTTTGCCTCGTGGTGAACAGACGGCTAATCTGACAACCAACAAGATCAGTGACCCGAAAAACAGGGCAATCGAGCATGCGATTCTACAGATTTGCTAACGAATCCGCGATCTGGCGGCAACTCGCGTTATGCGTGTGTGTTGCATCCATGCCGCTGGCAAGCCTTGCCGAGCCCATGCATGCCATTGCAATGTATGGAGAACCTGCGCTGAAGCCGGGTTTTTCGCATCTGCCCTATGTCAATCCCGAGGCCCCGAAAGGCGGCACGATTCGTCTGGCCGAGACGGGCACATTCGATTCGCTCAACCCCTGGATCCTGATGGGCAATCCGGTCTGGCCGATCTTTACCCAGCCGGGCTTTGTGACCGAAACGCTGATGACGCGCTCGATCGACGAGCCGTTCACGCTTTACGGGCTTCTGGCCGAAAGCGTCGAGACCGATCCCGAGCGCAGCTGGGTCGAGTTCACGCTGCGCCCCGAGGCGCGGTTTTCGGACGGCACACCCGTCACCATCGAGGACGTGATGTGGTCCTATGAGACGCTGGGGACCAAGGGGCATCCGCGCTATGGCGCGGTCTGGGCCAAGGTCGAGCGGATGGAACAGACCGGCCCGCGTTCGGTCCGGTTCACCTTCAACACCGCCGACCGTGAACTGGCGCTGTTGATGGGCATGCGGCCGATCCTGAAAAAGGCGCAATGGGAGGGGCGGGATTTCAGCCAGTCCAGCCTGATGGCGCCGATCGGATCGGGCCCCTATGTCATCGACCGTGTCGATCCCGGCCGCCAGATCGTGTTCCGCCGCAATCCCGATTACTGGGGCCGCGACCTGCCGGTGAACCGGGGCATGGGGAATTTCGACGAAATCCGCTATGATTATTTCGGCGATGCCTCGGCCATGTTCGAGGCCTTCAAGGCCGGCGAGATCGACGTCTGGCGCGAGCTGGTCGCCGCCCGATGGGACCGCGATTTCGACTTTCCCGCGATCCGTGATGGCCGGGTGGTGAAATCCGAAATCGCGCATCAGCGGCCCTCGGGGATCATGGGATTGGTGATGAACACCCGCAATCCGCTTTTCGCCGACTGGCGGGTGCGGCAGGCGATGATCGAGGCCTTCAATTATCAGTTCATCAATATGACGCTGTCGGGCGGCAAGGATCCGCGCATCACCAGCTATTTCTCGAATTCGGACCTGGCGATGCAGCCCGGCGCCGCCACGGGGCGCGAGGCCGAGCTGTTGGCGCCCTTTGCCGGCCAGCTGCCGCCCGGCACGCTCGAGGGCTATACCCTGCCGCCGGGCGGCGCGCGCGCCATCGACCGCGACGGCATCCGCGCGGCGCTTGCGCATCTGCGCGAGGCGGGCTGGACGGTGCAGAACGGCGAGCTGCGCAATGGTCAGGGCGAGCCCTTTGTTTTCGAGATCCTGCTGAACCAGTCCGGCAGCGCCATGCGCAGCAGCGCCGAAACCCGGCAGATCGTGAATATCTTTGTGGAATCGCTGCGCAATCTGGGCATTCAGCCGCGCGTGACGGTGCTCGACGCCGCGCAATATGTCGAGCGCACCAACAATTACCAGTTCGACATGACCTGGTATGAGCGCGGCCTGTCCTTGTCGCCCGGCAATGAACAGCTGCTTTATTGGGGTCATGAGGGGGTCACCCGCACCGGCACCAAGAACTGGATGGGCATGAACGCGCCCGCCGCCGAAGCGATGATCGCCGAGATGGGCCATGCCCGCAGCGAAGAGGATTATCGGGCCTCGGTCAGGGCGCTGGACCGGATCCTGACCGCAGGACGCTACGTCATCCCGGTCAGCTATTCGCGGATTTCCCGCTTGGCCCATGGGTCCAGTCTGGATTATCCTGAAAAGACGCCGCTTTACGGTGACTGGCCCGGATTCATGCCGGAAACCTGGTGGCAGGAGGGAAGTGAATGAGATTGAGCAGAATCGCAATTTTCATGGCGCTGCTGGCGCTGGCCGCATGCAACACCGTCGCGGGGGTGGGTGAGGATATCACCGCCTCGTCGCGCATGGTTCAGGGCGGGCTTGGAGGATCAGGAGGCTATTGATGAAATGGGTTCATGTCCGTGAGAACTGGCCCGCATTTTACGAGGCCATCGTCGAGAAATGGCCTGAGGCGGACGAGGCCGAGCTGGAAGAGATCGACGGCGATCAGCGCGCCTTCATCGCCTATATCGCCGAGGTTTCCGGTCAGGAGATCGACGAGACCCGTGACGAGATTCGCGAATGGCTGGCCGGAGAGATTCCCGCGGATATCGTCATGGACCCGATCCACGACAATCATTCCATCGCGCTGTCGTCGAAATATGTCGGCGAGGGCGAGGACGAATATGACGATGACGCGCGTTTCGGCGATGATGACGAAATTCGCGGCGATGGCGATCTGAACGATCCGGACTGACCCCGTGGCGAGGGGTATCGGGGGCGCTGCCCCCATCCCTGCGGGATTCCCCCGGGATATTTCGACATGAAAGACAAGGGGGCGGGCCGTGAAGGCGCGCCCCTGCCCGTTCAGGCGTCGAGGTCGATCCAGACCGGGACGTGATCGCTTGGCTTGTCCTTGGCGCGTTCGTCGCGGTCGATGCCGAGATCGATCAGCAGATCGGCGGCCTGGGGCGACAACAATGCGTGGTCGATGCGGATGCCGTTATCCTTTTGCCAGGCGCCGGCCTGATAGTCCCAGAAGGTGAAGGGGCCGCGCGCGCCGTTCGGATCGCGCAGGCGCACGGCATCCGTCCAGCCGTCGAAGACGATGCGGCGCAGCGCGGCGCGGCTTTCGGGTTGAAAGAGCGCGTCCTCGGTCCAGCGGTCGGGATGCGCGGCATCGCGGGGTTCGGGGATGACATTGTAATCGCCCAGCATGACCGTCGGCATCTCATCGGCGAGAAAGTCGCGGGCGCGAGCGTGCAGGCGTTTCATCCATGCCAGCTTGTAGTCGAATTTCGGACCCGGCTGGGGATTGCCATTGGGCAGATAGAGCCCGGCCACGCGGATGCTGCGCCGGCCGGTCACCGTTGCCTCGATCCAGCGGGCCTGTTCGTCGCTATCGTCGCCCGGCAGGCCACGGCGCAGGTCCTCGAGCGGCAGTTTCGAGAGGATGGCGACGCCGTTGAAGCCTTTCTGGCCGTGGGTTTCGATATTGTAGCCCAGATCCCCGATCGGCTCGGCCGGGAAGCTTTCATCCTGGGTCTTGATTTCTTGCAGCACGACGACATCGGGCTGGGCCTCGGCCAGCCAGCCGGTCAGGGTGTCGATCCGGGCGCGGATGCCGTTGATATTGAAGGTCGCAATTTTCATACGCCCGAGACTAGCCGCGCCCGAGGCCGGATGCCAGAGCGGAAGCGCGTGCGGATCAGACCGAGAAGGAGGTTCCGCAGCCGCAGGACGAGCTGGCATTGGGATTGTCGATGGTGAAGCGCGCGCCGATCAGCTCATCGGAAAAGTCGATGGTGGCGCCGGCCAGAAAGGGCAGCGAGACCGGATCGACCACGACGCTTTGGCCGCCGCCTTGCAGGATCAGGTCATCCTTGGCCGGATCGTCCAGGCGGATGTCGTATTGAAAACCAGAGCAGCCGCCGCCCGCGACGGCCACGCGCAGCGGGCGCGCCGGGCCGCCGGCATTGATTTCGGCCAGCCGGGCAAAGGCGCGCTCGGTCACCTTGGGGGGCAGGTTCAAATCCAGGCTCATGGGGCTTTCCACTTTTCGTTCCCGAATGTGGAATATAGGGTTCGCCCGAGACAGCCGCAAGGAATGCAAGAGCAAATGACAGCCGCCTATGCCTGCCACCCCGAGGACAGCCGTGGCCGGCTTTGGCCGGAACGCATGTCGACCTTTCGCAGCCCCTGGCAGCGGGATCGCGACCGCATCATCCACGCATCGGCGTTTCGGCGGCTCAAGCACAAGACCCAGGTCTTTGTCGAGCATGAGGGCGATTATTACCGCACCCGCCTGACCCATACGATCGAGGTGGCGCAGGTCGCGCGCACCATTGCCGGCGTGCTGGGGCTGAACGCCGATCTGGCCGAGACGGTGGCGCTGGCGCATGATCTGGGGCATCCGCCCTTTGGCCATACCGGCGAGGACGCGCTGGCGGCACTGATGGCGCCCTATGGCGGTTTTGACCACAATGCGCAGGCCCTGCGCATCGTCACCCGGCTTGAACGGCACTATGCCGATTTCGACGGGCTGAACCTGACATGGGAAAGCCTTGAGGGGATCGCCAAGCATAATGGTCCGATTGTCGGCCTCCTGCCCTATGCGCTGGCCGAGGTGAACCGGCAGTGGGATCTTGAGCTTTCGACCAATGCCAGCGCCGAGGCACAGGTCGCGGCCGTCGCCGATGATGTGGCCTATAACCATCACGACCTGCATGACGGCTTGCGCGCGGGGCTGTTTTCCGAGGCGGATCTGGCCGGATTGCCGGTGGTCGGCGAGGCATTTGCCGAGGTCGACAGGCTGCATCCCGGTCTTGATCCGATGCGGCGCCGGCACGAGGCGCTGCGCCGGGTCTTTGGCGTCATGGTCGAGGACGTGATCGCGGTGGCGCAGAACCGCTTGGCAAGCTTGCAGCCGCAATCGGCGCAGGACATCCGCGACATGGACGGGCCGATCATCCGGTTTTCCAAACCGCTTTATCAGAACCTCAAGGCGATCAAGCTGTTTCTGTTTCAGCGCATGTACCGCGCGCCCTCGGTCGTGGTCGAGCGCAGGCGGGTGACCGAGATGCTGAACGGGTTGTTCCCGCTGTTTCTGAACGATCCGTCGAAGATGCCGGAAAACTGGTTCCTTGCCGCCGGAGAGGCGGGGGATGAGACCGGGCACGCGCGGGTGGTGCTGGATTATGTCGCCGGCATGACCGACCGTTTCGCCATTCAGGAGGCCGAGCGGCTGCTGGGCTGAGGCCCGGGATCCGCGTAGCGACGCGGGGGCTGCCTGCCCCCGCCGGCAGGCGATCCGCCGGATCGCCCGCCTGCCCCCGGGGATATTTGCATGAGGAGAAAGGCGTGCGGACCCGCAGGTCTAGCGCAGAAAGATCAGCGCCATACCCGCGACGGCGATCACCGCCCCGGCCCATGAGGTGGCCGAGGGCCGCGCGCCCGTCACCAGCCAGAGCACCGGCAGGATCAGCACTGGCGACAGCGCCGAAAGCGTCGAGACGATGCCCACCTTGCCGCCTTGCAGCGCGAACATCAAAAGCGTCATGCCGATGACCATGGCGATCAGCCCCGAAAGCGCGCTCAGCGCCACGATGCGCGGGCTGAGCCGCGAGAGCGGTTTGAGCACCCGGATCGGCAGCGCCATCAGGATCGTGAGACAGGCCACCGCCACCGCGACCCGGATCAGCGAGGCGGCATAGGGGTCAAAGCCCTGGGCCATGACCGGTCGCGCGATCAATGAGCCAAGCGCCTGTCCGGTCGCCGCAAGCAAGCCATAGACCGAGGCGATCCAGACCGGGCCCTCTATCGCCTCGAAGCGGTGGACGCCCGAGCGGCCGGCGCGGCCCAGCACCGCCATGGCGACGCCCATGGTCGAGAGCGCCACCCCGAGCACCGCCAGCGGCGACAGGCTTTCGCCCAGAAACAGCCAGCCCATGACCGCCGCAATCGGCGCGTTCAGCGCGAAAAGCGCCCCCGCACGACGCGGACCCAGCCGGATCAGCGCCACATAAAGCAGCGTATCGCCCAGAAAGATGCCGATGACGCCGGAAAGCGCCAACCGCGCCAGATCCTCGCCATGGATGCCGTGCCAGCGCCCGGTGGCAAGGACGATCCCGGCCAGCATCGCCGCGACCATCCCCTGTCGCAAGCGATTGAAGCCAAAGGGCCCCAGCGCCTGCGCCGCCGGTTGTGACAGGATGCCGGTGACCGCCCAGCAGATGGCCGCGCCAAGCGCGGCCAGTTCATAGACCGGCATTCCCTTCCCCTGTCGTTTTGCGATTTGGATAGGCCCGCGCGTGAACCGGCACAAGGGGATCGGCGTTGAGCCGTGATTTCACCCCAGAAGGAGACAGACCATGATCGTCAATTCCGGTTCGGCCAGATGGGAAGGCGGGCTCAAGGATGGCAAGGGCACCGTTTCGACCAAGTCGGGGGTGCTCTCGGACCAGCCCTATGGCTTCAAGACCCGTTTCGAGGGCGCGCCCGGCACCAATCCCGAAGAGCTGATCGGCGCGGCCCATGCCGCCTGTTTCAGCATGGCATTGTCAAATATCCTTGCCGGCGTGGGCGTGACCGATGTCGTGATCGAAACCACGTCGAAGATCGGTCTGGATCAGGAGGATGGCGGTTTCACCATCAAGACCGCGCATCTGACCACCAGGGTTTCGGCCAAGGGCGACCGCGCGGTCATCGAGGACGCGGCGCGCAAGGCCGAAAAGGGCTGTCCGGTCAGCAAGGTGCTGAATGCAGAGGTTACGCTGGATGTGACGGTGGTTTAGGGCCGGTAGGTCATGCGGCCCGGTTTGGCGTAAGGATGCATGGACATGAGAGGTATGCTTTGCAGGTTAATCGGAGTTTACAACATGGCTTGATACGCTTCCTTGACGGACATGCGCAGGAGATTCACCCATCCAGAATACCAGTGCAAGTTCTCTGTAATAACCTCGATAATTACTCTATAGGGCTTAACGCTGGAAATGCTCTAATCCACCCGTCGCTGTCAACGATAACGCCGGCGGCAGCTAGTTCTGCAACGAGCTTTCGGTTTTGTCTGATTTCCTTGTCTGCTTGGTACTCTTTCTCCCAGCACGATCTATCCTCGAGGCACATTGTGAGGCGCACAATGTAGTTCTTAATAGCCGAGGCCGAGTAGTGAACACTCGCAAGGTATCCGTTTGAGATTTTCACCGCCTCAGGAGCCCAAGTGTTTTTTTGGCCTTGCACATAACGATCAAACCTCCATGTAATCCTATCTTCTGTAGATTCTGAAAAGAATATCGACCCATGAGCAATGATAGATCTAACTTCGTAGATTTCGTCTAACTGGTATTGCAACCACAAGAGGTTGAGCTCTCCGGTCGCAAAAAATGGGATTCTACGCAGCTTGCTAACATTAAACACAGCATCAATCAAAAAATCCGTTTTCTCCCTGAAGTGTCGTGGAAACTTTTTTGAGAGCCCAATAGACAAATCACGGTCGGTCTTGTGCATCGCAAACACAAACTCATCGTGAGCAAATTCAAGATTCGACAAAGAGACCATCGCTTTTCCAAGCGCACCGTATTCTACAGAATTCTCAATAAAAATTGTTGGATCAGGATGATAGAGCAAAAGCAGCCCTCCGAGCAGTTAGGTAATCCCACATTCTCCAAGTAAGTCGCTGATTTCGCTGTCGTAATCGTGATATTTCGCATATAAATCATGGCGTTGACGGCTGCGAGGGGCGCGTTTCA